>CBFCYL010000021.1:0-37315 GCA_965602455.1 uncultured Thalassospiraceae bacterium
ATTACCTTCATCGTCTTCGCGCGGCATCGGCAGGCTGGACACCGGCAGCAGGATACGGAACAAGGTGCGCCCCGGGCGGGATTCAAAATCAATAACACCAGAATGGTCACCAACAATTTTTGAAACCAGCGCCAGGCCAAGCCCGCTGCCGCCGTGCTTGGTGGTCACGAACGGTTCAAACAAATGGGTCTGGGTTTCAGCAGGAATGCCGGGGCCGTTATCGCAAACCGTAATGGCCAATGGCAGGTGAATGCGGCTTTGGCTGCCCGGCACCGTGAAATGAACACCGTGTTTGTATTCAGTCTTGAGAATAATTTCGCCGCCTTCGGAAGGTGCCGCCTCGGCGGCATTTTTAACCAGGTTCAAAAATACCTGAATCAGCGTGTCGCGGTCGCCATCGACCGGCGGCAACGAAGGGTCGTATTGCTCTATAAAGCGCACGCCCGAGGCAAAGCCGTGTTTGGCAATGGAACGCACGCGCCCCAGAATACGGTGAATGTTTAGCGGCCCGGTTTGCAGAACCGTGCCATCGGAAAACACTTCCATGCGGTTGACCAGGTCGCGAATACGGTCTGACTCGTCTTGTATCAGGCGCGTTAGCTCACGGTCACCCGGTAAGGCGTTTTGTTCCAGCAGTTGCGCCGCGCCACGAATGCCGGAAAGCGGATTCTTGACCTCATGGGCCATCATCGACGCCATGGCCGAAACCGAACGCGCGGTATCGCGGTGCGTCAGGCGATGGTCGATTTGTTCGGCAATGGAACGTTCCTGAAAACTGACCACCACGGCGCCGGGAAGTTCCGTCATCGGTGCGGCCTGCACACTGACAAAACGATCGCCCGTGCGTGGCGCGTCAAGGCGAATGCCGTGTTCGGTAACCTCGCTCATACCGCCCTGAACCTGGCGCACCAGCTGGATAACCGGGCTGTCGGCGGGCAATAAATTGGTCAGGACCGAACATTGCAAACTGTCGCGGCTCATGGCGAACAATTGTTCGGCTGCCGCGTTGGCAAACAACACGGCATCATCTTCGCCAATGACAAAGACCGATGTGCCAAGCGCGTTCAAAACCTGCAGGGCCTCAACGGGCACCCGCGGGTCTTGCGGTGTAAACTTGACCACTTTTTCGTTCATAGTCTTTATCCTTGGCCGCAGGGTAGTGGCGGCTGATTTATCCTTGGCCGCAGGGTAGTGGCGGCTGATTTATCCTTGCCGCAGGGTCGTGGCGGCTAAGCGGCGGCAGATTCCCCTTCGAGATTTTGTGCGTTCTCAATCAAGGGCGCGTAAAATTCGTTGATCTTCGCCTTGACCTTGACTGTCTCCGGTTCGCGCATGACGCCTGCCCTGAATTCGGCCGATCCGGGCAGCCCTTTTGAATACCAGCCGATGTGCTTGCGCGCCGCGCGCATGCCGGTTTGTTCGCCGTAATGTGAAAGCATGGATTCGTAATGTTGCAGCAGGATTTCCAGTTGCACATCAAGGGCTGGGTCGGCCAAACGCTCGCCGGTGTTCAGAAAATGCTGCACCTGGGCGGGGAACCACGGCTTGCCGTAGGAACCACGGCCAATCATCACGCCGTCGGCGCCGCTGCGCCTTAAAAGCTCAGCAGCATCATCCACCGTGGTGACATCGCCATTGCCGGTAACGGGTATGGAAACGGCGCGCTTGACCTCGCCGATGAAATCCCAGTCCGAGCTGCCTTTGTAAAACTGGCAACGGGTACGGCCATGCACGACCAACGATTGAATGCCGCTTTCCTCTGCGATGCGCGCTAAGGCGGGCGCGTTGCGGTTGTCGTCATCCCAGCCGGTGCGCATTTTCAACGTCACCGGCACCGAGACCGCACCCACGGCGGCCTCGAGAATTTTTCCGGCCAACACTTCGTCTTTCATCAGGGCGGAACCGGCATAGCCATGCACCACCTTTTTCGCCGGGCAACCCATGTTGAGGTCAATGATGGCGGCACCGCGCTGCTCGTTAAGCTTGGCCGCCTCGGCCACTACGTCGGGCTCGTTGCCGGCCAGTTGCACGGCCATGGGAAATTCGTCTTCGCACGAGGTCGACATGCGCATGGTTCTGCGCGCCGCCATGACCATGGCCTTTGAAGCGATCATTTCGGACACCACCAACGCCACGCCGAAACGCTTGACCATGCGCCGGTATGGCAAATCGGTCACGCCCGCCATGGGGGCGAGAAAGACGTTGCCGGGCAGCTCGATGGCGCCAATGCGGTAAGGTTTCGCAAATTTCACGATGGTTCAGGGCTCCAGCTCTCAAAAAGATGCCCATTTATTGTGCAAATTGGCGAAAAAGGCAAGGAAATGCTTCGGGTTAGCGGGAAAAATGCCGCTTTTTGCGCCACCTTCCGTCACCCTACGCCATTTCCGGCCATTGGCGCCCGGGCGAACCGGGGCTAGTTCAGGTTTCTGGCAGCCCGGAAGCCATAATTGGCATACCTGCCATCGGCCTTTGCATGCTTGCGAATGGTCGTTCTCATCCGGTGAACGCCGTCAGATGTGTCCGTATCCCATGCCCCGCCCCTGAGCAAACGACGGCAGCTATCACCTGTCCCGCCGACGACTGCGGGATAGGCGTCATGCGAACGGTATGCATCCTTCAAATAACAATCGGCGACCCACTCCCACGCATTGCCGACCATGTCATGAAGACCAAATTGATTAGCGTCATAATGGCCGACGGGGGTCGTCTTGGCGCGAAAGCCTCCATAATTGGCTTTACCGGCATCAATGGTGTTGCCCCATGGGTAAAGGGTTTTTAATCCGGCCCGGGCGACATATTCCCACTCCGCTTCTGAAAGCAGACGATAATTTTTACCGGTTACACCACTTAACCATGTGACATATGCCTGAGCGTCATGCCAGGAAACAAAGATAACCGGGTGATCGCCCCGACCCCATCCCTTGCCTTTCGGTCTATAGGCTCCACAACCGCCATGGGCGACGCACGCTTCCCACTGTTTAAAAGTAATCTCGAATTTTCCAACAGCAAAGCGGTTGGTGATGGTTACGCGTATTGGCGGCTTTTCGTCAGGGAAGCCCTTGGCGTAACCCATGGTGAAAGCGCCGGTCGGAACAACGGTCATCTCTGGACATACGGTGCAGTCGGCGAATGTCTCTCCGTCACTGAATGGGCCTTGGGCGACATTCACAACGTTGACATCAGCCACAACGTTGGCATCAACCGTTGGCGTGGCTTTTGGCGTTGCCGGTTTTTTCACTGGCGTCACAAACCAAACCGAGCCCGCCACAGCCAGAACCATAGCCAGCGCAAGCGCCGTCCTGGTAAAAATCACGGCCCCGGCTTTGCCCTTTTTGCCAACCGGGTGTTTACCCTTGGTTGCCGCAAACCGCTTCAGGGCATAAACCCGAA
Organism: uncultured Thalassospiraceae bacterium; assembly: GCA_965602455.1. GTDB lineage: Bacteria > Pseudomonadota > Alphaproteobacteria > Rhodospirillales > Magnetovibrionaceae > CBFCYL01. The sequence continues at coordinate 3,391 of CBFCYL010000021.1, forward strand.
CGGGCAACGACACGTGCTTGACGTCTTGTTTGCCCCAGTCTTCAAACGGCTCGTCGAGCTTGTTGCGAACCTGGTTATAAACATCGCTTGAAATGCAAATTCCGCCGGGGTCTGCAATCGATTCAAGGCGGGCAGCAATGTTGACATCCTCACCGTGAACATCTTTGCCATCGTCAATGATGTCACCCATGCTGATGCCGATACGAAACACCAGCAGCCCGCTTTTAAGGGCTTCCTGCAGCCTTATGGCGCACTCAACGGCTGCCTGAACGGATGAAAATTCAGCCAGGAACCCATCACCGGTGAACTTGATGATGCGCCCTGCGCTTTTGGCCACGCCGGGCTCAATATGGTCATTGCGGGCCGATTTCCAGGCCTCAACCGTGCCCGAGGCATCCTTTTCGATGAGTTGCGTATAGCCAGCAACATCGGCGGCCATGATGGCGGAAAGCCTGCTTTGCCCGGTGGAGCCACCATTGCCACTGCCATCGCCAATGCCATCAGCACCATGAGGTGGGGTTTGTTTGAAGGGCAAAACCTTATTATCGCTCAAAAGCCGGACTCCCCCTTGAATGTCAATAACATACTAGCAAAAGCACCCGAGGCAGCCAACCCTGGGTGGTGTTGATTGCATGATTGATATGGGTAATCATGTGCTTTCAGCAGAAATGAACGGGGATAAATGATGCTGTTATCAAAAAAGACTGCTGCCTTCTCAGTGGCGCTGCTTACGGGGCTGCTTACGGGCTGGATTCTGGCTTTTCCGTTTGGCGCAGACGCACAGGAAATGCCCGGCGCTACAGAGGCCTCACCTGACATTTACAAGGTGCTTGCCGAAACCGAAATGATGCGGGTCGTGCTGGCTACATGGCAGCCCGGTCAGCGCGATAACTGGCATGGTCACCCACCTTCTTCTGTCTATTACGTAACCGACTGTCAGGTTCGCCTCTTTTTTTCCGATGGCAGCCAGACGGAACTGACCCGCCAAAGCGGCAAGGGCCGCGCCCGCGATCTTCCGGTGGTTTCGCATTCCCTTGAAAACATTGGCGATGAAGAGTGCCGGATTTTGATGACTGAAGTTAAAGTGACCCCATAGACTCCTGGAATAATTTTTAGAGCACACACTTCAGTTATCCTTTTGCTAATCTTGTTTCAGGGTGCATGACAAAGGCGATGATAATGAGCGAGGGGGACGTTAACCGCAGGCTGGCCGCCATTATGGCGGTAGATGTGGTTGGCTACAGCCGCCTCATGAACCTTGATGAGGCGAGCACCCATACCGAGGTTTCCACCTGCCTGGAAACCATCGTCGAGGCTGCCATCAGCCAGCACAAGGGCCGCACCGTCAAATCAACCGGCGACGGCCTGCTTGCCGAGTTTCCAAGCGCCGTTGAAGGCGTGCAATGCGCCGTCGACATACAGAGGGCCATGGCCGATCGTGGCCGTGAAAGCGCAGCCGATGAACACCGGGTGCAGTTTCGCATCGGGGTTAACCTCGGCGACATCATCATTGAGGATCACGATATTTTTGGCGACGGCGTGAACATCGCCGCGCGCATCGAGGCGCTGTGTGACCCCGGCGGGGTCATGATTTCGCGCTCCGTTTTCGACCAGACCGAAGGCAAGCTTGATGTGACGATGGATGATATGGGCGAACACGCCGTCAAGAACATTGTCCATCCGGTTCATATATTTCGCGTGCAGTTTGATGGCGCCCCGGCAGCCGGAATCAGCAAGCCCGCAAAACCGGCTGTAAAGCGGCTGCGCCTGTGGATGGCGTTTGCGGCCGTGGTCGTTGCCATGGCCTTCGCGGCCATGTTCATGCAACAACGCGAAGCACCAGTTGAAACGGCATCCTCACCGGCGGCAGTTGCGTTAACAGCTGAGAAGCCGGTGGTCTCCTTTTGCTAACCTCAGTGACGACAAAAGCCAGGATTACTTCTCCGATGGCCTGACGGAAGACCTGATCACCGATATTTCCAAAATATCCGGCCTTGGTGTTATCGCCCGCAATTCCACCTTCGCCTACAAGGGAAGAACGACGGATATCCGCACGGTCGGGGCTGAACTGGGCGCGACCTTCATTGTAGAAGGCAGTGTGCGCAAGGTGGCAAACAAGGTGCGCATCAGCGTCCAGCTGATCAAGGCGTCTGATGGAACCCACATTTGGGCCGAACGCTATGATCGCGATCTCAGTGATATTTTTGCCATTCAGGATGAGGTTATCGGGCGCATCATCAGCGCGCTTTCCCTGAAGCTAACGCCGGAAGAAGAAGAGCGCGTCACCAAACGGGGAACCAATAACCTGCAGGCTTACGATTTTTATATGCGCGGCCGACAACAGGAAAGCTTCTTCAGCAAGGGTGCATTTGTAGAAGCCCAACAGTTTTACGAAAAGGCGCTTGCGCTCGACCCCAACTACGCCGAAGCCATGGCGCATCTGGCCCAGATCCACACCATGAATGGGCAGTTCGGTTGGGTGGACGACATTCGCGCTGCCGATGCAAGGGCGCTTGTTCTGGCGGAAGAAAGTGTGCGGTTGGGCCCGGATTCGACATTTACACACTGGGCGCTGTCGCGCATTCTGGCGCGCGATTCCATATCCCAGCATAACCGCGCCATTGATGAAGTAAAAAAAGCGATTGAACTGGACCCCAACTACGCCGATGCCTACGCCTACCTTGGCCAGCTTTATATTTTAACCGGTCAGGCGGAGCGCACTTCTGCCGCCATAATGACGGCGATGCGCATCAACCCGAATTTTCCGCACTGGTATTATTACACGCTCGGCTTTTCTCATTTCTTTATGGGCGATTATGAAACGGCGATTATGAACATCGAAAAAGCCGTTGAGGCCAACCCGACCGTCGTTTTCTATCGGACTTCCCTTGCCGCATCGCTGGCCATGGCCGGTCGCCAGGATGATGCCGAATGGCAAATTGATGAGCTTATCGGCATGGGGTTCGACAAGTCGCTGGATGAACTCATTGGCGAAGTTCCCATCAAGGACCCGGCCTATCGCGCCAAATACCGCGAGGGCCTTTCAAGGGCCGGCATGCAATAAGCGGCCTCGGCGGCCATCATTTCTCCCTTGTGTGAACCCGTTCACACATTTTTCCCTGAATTCTGCGGTTTTCTGTGAACCGGTTTACATACCGGCTGGCGGTTGTGTGGCCCAATAGGGTCATCAAAACACACCAACCGAGATCAAACCCAGGAGCAAGAACATGACCGCCACATTGAAAACCACCGCCCTTTCCACCGCCATCGCCCTCGCCGCCATTTTCATGGCCCCCCAGATGGCTGCCGCCGAAGAAGCCGGCACCAGCGCCCAGCCGCAACAGGTTGCTTCCGCCAACTACAAGCCGATGTACGTTTATCAGGAACCCGACAGCCTCGAGACCATCGAAGAACTGGAAGCCCAGTTCGTTGCGCCCGAGACCGATGAAAGCGCCTTCCAGAACATGATTGCTTCTTCTGACGACGACTGCTGAAACTGGTGAGATGTCACTCGACGATGATATTGAGGGAATCAAGATCAAGCACCGTAATGGCGCCCCGGCTTAAAGACACAATGCCTTCATTCTCCCAATCGCGAAGCCGTTTATTGACGGCTTCGCGTGTCGTTCCCGTCATGGCGGCAAGCATTTTCTGGTTAATCGACAGCTTTATGGCGCCTGCGGACGGTGCAAGCTCAAGCTGCTGGCCGGCAAGATGGATCAGGCATTTGGCCAGCCGAACCCGCAAATCCAGAAAACTGAAATCTTCAAGCTGTTCGCTGGTGGCGCGCAACCGCTGGCAGAGCACCTTCATCAGCTCAATGCACAGTTTCGGGTTGGCCTCGAGAAACGGCAGGAAATCCTTGCGATCCAGAAACAGCAAAGTGGTGGCGCCCATGGCGCGGGCTTCGGCGGTGCGTTCGCCGCCATCAATCAGGGCAATTTCCCCGAACACCTCGCCGGCGTTGACCATACGCAGGACAATTTCCTTGCCATCGGCAGAATAATTGACAATGCGCACCTTGCCGCTGGTCACGGCCATCATGCCCGTTGCCGGATCACCCTTGGCAAAAATCATCTGGCCGTTTGAAAAGTCGCGACTGCGGGCAAGCGTTACCAGCCGTTCCAGGTCTTCCCCGGAAAGCTGCTCAAACAAGAAATGTTTGGCCAGAACTTGTTCCACCGTTTCCCCGCCTCTACCTTGGGGCAAAAATGCAGCCCCCTCTACCCCGGGGTAAAAATGCAGCCCCCTCTACCCTGGGGCAGAAATTAAGCCATCAGCACATCGGTAACCAGTTTGACGCCAACGGTTGCCAGCACCAGCAGCAGATAGGCGAGCAGCACAATGCGCGCCGCCCGGCGGCCGCGGATGCCGGTTTTCTGGTGCACCCACAACAAAGCACCAATAATGACAAAGGCGGCGATGGAAAGCACCGTCTTGTGGTCAAGCACCAGAATGATGCCGCGTTCCATGTAAAGCGTGGCCATGCCGGTGGCCAGGCCAATGCCCAAAATCCCCTCGCCCCAGGCCAACAGGCGAACGCTTAAATGCTCGCAATCGGCAACCGATGGCAACATGGCGGCCAGCCGGTTGGGGCGCTTGAGTTTGAGCGCCCGTTCGCGCATGAACGCCGCCAGCGCCGCCACCGCACCAACGGTAACCAACGCATAGGTGGCAATGGCAACAACAATATGAATGATAACCCATGTGCGCGGTGCCGCATTGCTCAGGCCGCCTTCGGGCGCGGACTGCATCACGGTGGCCAGCGCACCCAACACCAACATGTAAGGCGCCATCAACGGCGTCAGGCGCCATGCCTCGCGGGTCGCGACGCAAATAACGGCAAACAAAGTCATAGCGGCAGCGATGGTCACCCACAGCGTGATGGAAAGCCCGCTTTTCCACACCCCGGACATGGCATAACCGGCCCACAGGAACGGCCCCAGCACGGCCAGTGCCAGAAGCGCCCAGAACACACCGTCGCGCGCCGTCGCGTCGCCACGCAACGGCAGCAACGCCGCCGGCACCAAGGCGGCCAGGGCCAGAAGGTTAAACATCAGGGTCGATGACATGGCGTTTCCCGGTTTCGATTCAATGTCTTGAAACTAAGCCTCTTGGCATTGGGGGGCAAGGTGCTAACCTCAGCCTCATCATTGAACGTAGAGAGCCCTTAACCAATGCCCAGCCTCACCGCCACCACTGCCCTGGTTGTCGCCGCCGGACGCGGCGAACGTTTCGGGGCCGAAACCCCCAAGCAATACGCCCCATTGGGCGGTACAGCGGTGTTACGCCATGCCATTGAGGCTTTTCAAGGCCACCCCATGGTTGACCGGGTGCAATGCGTTATCCACGGTGACGATGACGCCCTTTATCGGGCGGCGGTTGATGGTCTTGACCTGCCCGCCCCCCTGCTCGGCGGCGCGACCCGTCAGGAAAGCGTGCGCCTTGGCCTTGAAGGGCTTGCCGCATTGGATGCGCCACCGGCGCGGGTGTTGATCCACGATGGCGCGCGCCCTTTTCCGGCCCGACAATTGATTACAGATGTCGTCACCGGACTGGAAAAAGCAAGTGGCGCCATTCCGGCGCTGGCGGTGCACGACACCCTGAAACGCATGGATGGCGACCTCGTTCGTGAAACGGTTTCGCGCGCCGGGCTGTTTCGCGTCCAGACACCGCAGGGTTTTCGTTTCGATGACATCGTGAAAGCGCACCAACAATTTAAGGGCGATGAACTGACCGACGATGCAGCGTTGCTGGAAAAGGCCGGCCTTGAAGTCATCGCCGTTGAAGGTGCTGAAAGCAATTTCAAAATTACCTCAAGCGACGACCTTGTGCGCGCCGAGCGCCAGTTGTCCGGCGGCAGCGTTTCGCGCACCGGCTTCGGGTTTGACGTTCATCGTTTTGGCGATGAAGCGAGTGAAAGCGTTCGCCTGTTGGGTATTGATGTGCCTCATAACCGGTCGCTGGCCGGTCATTCCGATGCCGACGTCGGGCTTCATGCGCTCACCGATGCCTTGTTGGGCGCCGTTGGCGATGGCGACATCGGTGAACATTTTCCGCCCACCGATGCGCGCTGGCGGGGAACAGACAGCGCCACCTTTGTGGCTCATGCACTGAAGCGGGTGCAGGCCCATGGTGGCGCCATCGAGCACGTGGATATAACCGTGGTCTGCGAACGGCCAAAAATTGCCCCGCACCGCGACGCCATGCGCCAAAGCGTGGGCGCGCTTCTGGGCCTTGAAGGCAACCGTGTGTCGGTCAAGGCCACCACCACCGAGGGCCTGGGGCCCGAAGGCCGGGGCGAAGGCATATCGGCCACCGCCGTGGTCACGGTGCGCATGGGCGGTTGACGCCACACACAGCCACCATTGGGAGCTTGTGCCCGCCCCGATGCGCGCTAGAATGACCCCACATGGTTGCCGCCGCAATGACCTAGCGGTTAATCGGCCAAAAAGCTAAAAAACAGGAACCGTCTTTACCGTTTTGGTAAAAGACGCTGGCTGGGGGGTCAATGAGCGAAACAATGTTTGCCAATGTTGAGGTTCTGGTGGCGGATTCTGATCCCACCATTCGTCAGGCCGTGCGCAACATCCTGTTTGACAGCCATATTCGGCACGTTTCGATGTGTAGCACGTTTGCCAAAATGGAGGCGCACCTGGTAAACGAGACGCCCGACATCCTGATTGCCGACCATCGCTTGCCGGGCGGAGACATTAAACAGTTCATCCACAGTGTTCGTCACGATAAAACGAAGACAACCCCTTTCCTGCCCGTGATTGCGACAGCATGGGAGCCGACCGGCGATGATGTCAAAGGGCTTATCGAAACCGGCGCCGACCATATCGTCAGCAAACCGCTTTCGGCCAAACAGCTGATGAACCGCATCAGGGCGCTGGCAACCAAACGCAAAGAATTTGTCGTGACCAGTCAATACATCGGCCCGGACCGCCGCACCGAAGATGATCGCGGCAGCGAAATTGAAACCATTTCAGTTCCCAGCACCCTTACGGCCAAGGTTGTGGGTGGAAAAAATGCCGATATGGGTGACCTCAAGGCGCAGATAGAAGAATGCACCAGAACCGTCAACATTCAGAAACTCGACCGCGATGCCGGACAGGTAACCTATCTGGTTAACCTGATCGTTCCCGCCTTCAAAAACAATGAAGTCGACGAGAACACCATCAGCCTGTTAAAGGCCCTTGACGAAACATCCAAGGAAATATCCCTGCGCATGGCCGGAACGCCCTATGAGCACGTTTCGGATCTTTGCAACACCCTGATTGAGGTTACCGGGCGTATCCTGATGACCGAGGGAAGCCCTGAACCGAAGGATATCTTGCTGTTAACACCCCTCTCGGAATCAATCCGCCTGGGATTTGCCGAATGTGACTCCTCGGCCAAACGTATGGCCAAAGCCATCCAGAACTCGGTTTCTGAAATCCATTAGGCCGCCACCTGCACCCGCATTGCGGGTGTATTGACGCCGTGGCATATAGTGATTTTTGGGGATAGGCTTTCGTGGCATCATAGCGTAAAATAAGGTCGCTTTTGCAGGGACGTAGCCACCGTTTTGCGGCGCCGTCCCTTTTGTGCTTTTGACGCTATTTCCTAAACCCGGGGGCCCTAGTTAGCGTGGTAAAAGATAAGATAAATCTGGAAAACATCGAGGTTGTGGTTATCGACCCCGACCGTTCCATTCGCCAGATGATCCGCAACATCCTGTCGGACGCCGGGGTGAAGCGCATTGAGGTTGGCGCCACCATGGCCGACCTCATGGCCAGCCTGCAGGTCGGCACGCCCGACCTGTTGATTGCCGACCACAACCTTGAGGGTGGAGTCTTTTGCGATTTCGTTCATCGTCTGCGCCATCACGAAACCACCCATAACCCCTTCATGCCAATTATCGCCACGGCGTGGAACCCGACCCACGATGTCATTCGCGAGATTATCCAGTCCGGTGTCGACCACATTATCACCAAGCCGCTTTCGGCATCCCAGCTGACCAATCGCATCAAGGTTATTGCCAGGGCACGCAAGCCGTTTGTGGTGACCAGCCAGTATATTGGCCCCGACCGACGTGGCGACGAGCGTGAATCAGAAATTGAACGCGTGCGTGTGCCCAACACCTTGCACACCAAGGCCGTTGCCGGAAAAATGCCCGATATGGATTTAGTGCAAAGCGAAATCGATCGCTGCATTACCAGCATCAACACCCAGAAGCTTGATCGCAATGCCCAGCAGGTTGCGTTTCTGGTGGAACGTATTGTCCCCGGCTTGAGCGTGGGCGCGCCTGACAACACAACAAGCCGTTCGCTGGACCGCCTGCTCTATGTTGCCGAAGATATTGCACGGCGCATGGTGAACAGCCCCTATGCGCACGTTTCGGAACTGTGCAACACGCTGATCGTCGTCACCCGGCGCATTATTGATGCCGGTGATTTTCCGGTGCCCAAGGATGTTGAGTTGTTAATGCCCCTGTCGCGCTCTATTCAGGCGGGCTTCGATGAAAGCAGCGACGAAGCCAAGGCCTTTGCCCGCTCAATCAGCGATACCGTTGGCGGCAAATAGCCTAATCCTTCACTTTTCCTGCGCCTTTTGCAGGCAGGGTTTCCCGAACAATCCACTCCAGGTATTCCGGGTTTCCGGATGAAATATCCAGCGCCACCACGCAGGGGCAATCATAACTGTGGGCGCGGATGATGGCATCGCTCAGTGCCTGAACGCCCGCCTTTGATGTCTTGAACAGCACCGCAACCTCGCCTTCGTTCTGCACGGCACCACCCCACCAGTAAAACGATCGCAACTCACCAAGCACGTTGGCGCACGCTGCCAGTCGGGCCTCGACCATGGTGCGGGCCAGGTTTTCCGCCTCGGCCGTATCCGGTGCCGTCACGTAAACCATGGTGGCGATAGCTTGTGACGACATATTCAAACCTCAACCCATTGAAATAAGGTCATTATCAAGAACATTTGATGCTGTCTTGTGTCGCTGGCTTGTCGACGCCAGCAAGCCAGCGTAACATATCAAGGTAACAGAGGGTGGGGCTGTGTGGTCAAGCCACGCAGAAAAGTAATGGTCAGCAAAAACGCGGCTAAAGACAGCAAAAAACGTGCGGGCGCAAAACCCGCATCGCAAACCGGGCCAACCCCGGCGCAACGCGAGTGGCTGGAACGCGGCCTTGAGCAACCGGGTGGCAAGTTGCCGTTGTTCGACACCTACGGCCAGCGCATTGATGAACGCACGGTCAAGTCGTGCCTCGAACACGGCTGGGTCGAACCTTGGTTTTCAAACCCCATCAAGCCCGACTGGTTGATTTGCAAGCTGACGGAAAGCGGGCGCTCAGCTCTGGGTTAAGTCGCCCGGGCTTGTTCGGCCATGGCGCTGCGGCGCGTTCATTGTGAAATCGAAATGAGCATCGCCCGGGCGCCTGCGTACGCAGTTAACGCGCCTTCGCGCCTATAAAAAGCCCGGTTAGCGGCTATTATTCATCCATGCTGACGTCTACGTACCCGCGCTCAATGGCATAGCGCAGGGCCTCGAAGGCCGTTTTGGCCTCTTCATACATTTCACGATGGGTGCGTAACGCCTCGATCTCTTTCTGGTCAGGCGGGTCGCCGTGCTCGCTGGAACCGATGCGAAACGCCGCCTCCAGATACCGCGCCCTGAGGCGCGCCACGGCGATGGAAAACGACAACACCGTATCCTTGGTGACCTTGGCGATGCGGTCGTGGATGATTTCACGGTTGGCCACCCGGATGCCCTGCTCAATCTCGTTGAGAAAGCGCTTTTGTTCCATGGTTGCCTTGAAATCGTCGCTGTGGGCTTCGTCGCTCATGGGCAGGTCTCCTGGTGTCGATTCGGTTTTTTCAAGCATACCCAAGATTACGCGGACCACGACCAAAAAAGTCTGGAAACGGGCCGGTTTCACGCCGGTCATGGGTCTATCTAACTGATATCATTGTATATTATCTTTTAAGGCTTGGGTGTGACGGCCGTCACAGCCAACTGGACAGGGATGTGGGATTATTCAGGGGTGGATGGGCCCTTCTGGGTCCCTCCCTTCCCTCAAGAGCACAAGACTTCGGGCCGGTTTCCTTTCAGGAGCTGGCCCTTTTTTTGTGTTTTTTTGCATCATTTTTTTGGGAGATAACCGCCATTTTTTAAGTTATTTGGCGGGGGTGTGATGGCCATCACAGCCGACTGGACAGGGATGTGAGATTATTCAGGGGTGGATGGGCCCTTCTGGGTCCCTCCCTTCCCTCAAGAGCACAAGACTTCGGGCCGGTTTCCTTTTTGGAGCTGGCCCTTTTTTTGTGTTTTCGATCAATGTGAACGCGGTGGTGCGGCAAGAAAAAGGAGCCAGCGGTTTCGCGCTGACTCCCCTGTCTTGGTCGGATCGATAGGATTCGAACCCCTAAACCCCGAAGCGGTGAAACCGCGTGGGGCATTATCAACAACCCCGAAGCGGTGAAACCGCGTGGGGCGTAAAAAACGTAGGTTCGTGAAGTTGTGACAAAAAAGGGGCCAACGGAAAACCGCTGACCCCTTGTTTCTATTGGTCGGAGCGATAGGATTCGAACCTACGACCCCTACACCCCCAGTATGATCGTCAAAAGCGGAAATGGCAGGTTTCTGATGTTTTCTGAGCACACCTGAGCACAAATTGGCATGAACAGACACGGAACGTGAGCGATTTACTCTCACAACACTCTCACAGGAAGGCGATGTGGTGGAATTTCCCACCCTCTCCGCCATTACCTCTGTAAGTCTTGTAAACCAAGGCTTCCGGGAAAATGGGAAAAGTGCCCCTCACACGAAATGTACCACTCGAATGTCACAAAACGGTGGTGATTTCGAAATTTAACTCTGCCCGTTCTGACGTCGGCCATCAACCTTGAAATTTTAGCTTCGTCATGCTGGCGTCGGTACATTAATGCCGTCTTTAACGACTATCTCAGGGATAGTGCTGCTTGTGAGTAGCGTCGTTCTGCTCATTCACAATCATCCGGCATCAAGCGTTCCCGGCGCTTCAGGTCCGCCATAATAATGATTGTTACCAGTAACGTTATTAGGAGAATCGATCGTTACTAGTAACGTTATTAGAATTTTTTTTGAATTTTATTCTATTGATTTTATTAACATTTTTAAAATTTTTCAATTTTATTGCCCCCTGCCCTTTTGTTCCAAATCTCCGCGCCTAAAACATAATAGGAACGTTACTAATCCGTGACGCTCCAACCGTGGCAATACTAGATGGAGCAATTTCATGAATGGCAGGAAGATGACCCCTGGAACAACAAACATCACACGGCTCAGCGACCAGGGGTTGCTCAAGGGCGGTTTGCGACCGGTGCGCGCATTTATTCGCGTCGACCAGACCGATGGCCATCATGTAAACGACGACGTTAGCCCGGATGATGTGTCGGCGCCGGAGACAAACGCAGAGCGTCAAAAGACGCATAAAGAAAAACGGAAAGAGGAAGGGTTCAGGCAAATGAATGTCGAACTTCCCGATGATGATAAAGCCCGTAGTGCCATCAAGGAGCTTTCAAAAGGTCTTGTCGAAGGACGTTTTGATATTCGACAGCTAGAAGATCTCCTGAAGCCGGATCCGGTTGTTGCTGGTACCCTAAACAGGTGCAGAGATGCCTTGGAAAAAGGCGGCATCCGTGGCTGGGTGATTAAAACTCTTGCTGGATAAATCTGTGCGCTTGCTCGCTTGAAGACACGGCGACCCAATCAGGACATAGATGGGCACTGGGAAATACGCGTAAAACAGCCAAAATGATTCCGGATATTTCCGATTGCGACTGACAAGCTACAAGCCTTTTGTCGTGGCATCGCCAGACTCTCATATATACCTCACTTTGAATGACCCGCACAGGACATCTATTTAGCACCATAACCGCGGTATTGTCGTGAATTTGGTCTGCATAATGTATCGTAATAAGTGACTTTATGCATACAATTTTCATTATTAGATATCTGATTAATGATGTATATCAGTATGGTAATGAATTTTTGGGTTTAAAATGGATGTTGTAGTAAAAAAGCGACAAAGGGATGCACTTCTGCGTTTTGTTGATGATACGGTCGCCCGCGGTGAAATAACCTTCACCACCGCTCAGGCGGAGCAGGTCACCGATTATGACAGGCGAGGGCTGGCCGCTGCAATCAGGCGCCTTACCGGCAAGGGTCGCATTGTATCGGCAGGCCGAGGGTTTTTCGTAATTGTGCCGCCTGAATACAGATCCATGGGCAGCCCGCCTGTTGAATGGTGGCTTGATGACCTCATGACTCATCTCGGGTCGCCATATTATATCGGCCTCAAGTCAGCAGCGGAGTTTCATGGCTACTCCCACTACGCCGTAATGGAAACGCAAGTTGTAACCGAAAAGCCGCGGCGTAAGTTGATTGTTGGGCGCGTTGTTATTCGGTTTATTCAAAAGGTGGCAATTGACCGCTGCCAATATGAAGCTAGGCAAAATTCGTGGGGAAAGGTAAATACGGCGACGCCGGAGATGACGATACTAGACCTCCTGCATTATCACGCGGTCGGCACCGAAATAATCACAGAAGTGTTAAGTGCTTGTATTGGTCTTTTTCGTATTCGCAGGCTGAAAGCCGTGCTGGCGACAACCCAGAACACAAGCGCCATCCAAAGACTGGGGTACCTGCTGGATATCGCCGGAAAAGATAAGCCTTCCAAAATAGTTGCGCAGGAACTGAAGGGCAGACCCTTCCGGGCAATACCACTTGAGCCAGGATCACACGCCGCAACCAATCAAGAAAACCCTTGGAAGGTTTCGGTAAGTGAATCAGATGAATCCCAAGGGTGGTAACTTAATAGGAAGATATTGCATGTCGACAATTTATGTTTTAGGGAAAACGGTCCAATATTCTTATATGGGCTTGAATGCCGATGGTGAGCCCTACGGGAGGAGAGCCCGGAATGGGTAATCCGTTGAATTGACAGTGTTTTTTTCTGCTGCCACAGTCAATGTGTATCACCTCTGTGTACCAGCTTCAAGGGGATTTGAGCACGCAAAACGCTCACCACTATCCATGCCCGCAAATGACACAGCCAGCTCAATTGTTAATCGAGCTAAGTCGAGCCCGCTATCATCCGAAATCAATAAAATGGGTGGATCTCAACCCTCTCCGACATTGGCTGTAATTTCAGCGAACCCCCGTTTATGCGTTTGCGCCCTTACGAGTGCGGGGTTCGAATCCCACCCTCTCCGCCATTACCCCTGTAAGCCTTGTAAGCCAAGGCTTCCGGCGAAGTGGGTAATGCGCTCCTCTCACGAAATGTACCACTCGAATGTCACAAAACGGTGGTGATTTCGAAGTTCAATCCTGCTTACTATTCTCGCTGATATCAACCCCGAAATTATGAACCCATTTTCGCCAGCGGTGCAGACATCATTTAGTTAGTAAGGATTACTGCGGCCAGCCCATGATCCGGTTATCGGTTTGCGTGAACCACGGTTTGTGCTTGGGGTCGATCGCGAGGTTTGCGCCACTTTCGCCGGGCTGCAACACCCACGTTTTGCCGTTCCACCAGTATGGTTTGTTATTCGTCCCCAATACATAAACGGTGTTGCCATTATTGGCGGCGACGTCGATGGCCTTGCCGGATAGTTTAACCTTGCCCCGGATAATATCGCCGTTGCGTTTCACCAGCCAGACCACGCCTTTTGAATCCACCGTAATGCGGATCGGGTTTTCGTTATAAACGGCCGCACGGTATTGAGCCCAGGCATATTGACCCAACTTGAGAACCGCGCCTTTGGATGTGATGACGTAAGGAACGCCATCGGGTGCAACGCCAACATCAATGGCATAGTCCAGACCTATCTGGCTAAGTTTCTGCTGCGCTTCCCACTGGCCGTTACGACCGAGCTTCAACACACTGCCCTTGGGCGAAATGGCCCACACATGATTACCGCTGCTGGCAATGCGCGGCGCTGTATCAGCATAACCGCCACTGCTGCCAGTCGGTTCCTTCAGAGGGTTTATCTTTACCCACCCCTCGCCGACTTTCCGCCGATATACATTTTTTCCGCCATACGTAGCGCGCGCATCGCTGATCAGATAAGCCGTTCCATCGGCGGTGATGGTGATGTCCGTGCCCATGCCCGCGATACGCCGCAAGCCGGGCTTATCCCACACCACACCACCGGCCTTTGGCCCGCCATCCCAAAGCGCAAACACCTGCCCTGCTGTCTTGGCGTTACATTTTGAAACCACCAGCGGGGTTCCGGCATCCGCGCCCGATCCATCGGCCATAAGGCAGTAACTGCCGTCAAGCGCAGACACCAAGGCAAACCAGCCCTTTGTCAGGTCATACCGCTTCCAAAGCTGACTGGGCGCATCTCCGCAGTTCCACTGCACAACCGGCCCGTCGCTGTTCGCTTTTGCTTTATCAAACGTAAGGCACCGTTTGCTTTTGGTGTTTCGCAACATGAAGAAACCCGGTTTTACATACTCAAGATTAAATTTCTGGTTCTGGCTGCCGGCATCGCAATGCCAAACATGGGTAGGCGCGCCATTGGCCGTATTGCCGGTTGCGTCTACACACTTATAAGAAGCCGCCGACATCAACTGGTAGGTCGCGGGTTTTAACATGGCTGCCCTTGCAGTTTTATTCGGTTTCTGGGTCGTGGACGAGACCGGCTTCGGCTGGCCGTAAACCCCCAGTTCCGCCAGATTTAAATATTCCGGAGCGGGGGCTGCGCCAGGAAGCTGCACCCGCACATAACGACCCGTTTTGCCAACCTCGATAATGGTTCGGTCTTTGGCGGCGCCAACCTTGCCTAAGACATGAACCGATTTATCCGTGCTATTGGCATACACATAATCATCCATGGGCCAGTCGGAAACATAGACCAGCGCATCATTCAGGCGTGCCTTACTGCTATCCCTGCGGTTTTCCAGCACCACGGTATCGATTTTGTAAACCGCACCCAGATCAACCTCCAGCCATGCATTGGGCGTGTTGGAAGTGTGGCTAAAGGTGTTGATATCGGCATCGAATGCATACGATGCATCAAGCTTTTTGTATTGCGAGGACTGCCTCACCTTCTTTCCGGTGGTCAGATTAACCGCCGCCCTTTTTGATTGTGGCTTGACCACCTGTTTCTTGCCGATCACATGAACTTCAGCCATGTGCAGGTAGTCCTTGCGGGTCTGGCGGATGCCGATATAACGCCCCGTTTTGGCGACCAGAACACTGTTTACGTTTTTGGCCTTGGTGATTTTCCTTCGTGTAACATTATCGCCCTTGCGCGGCAACCATCCGGCAGCGGTCATGGGCCAGTCTGAAACCATGACCTCCACATCGTTCATGCGGCTCCATGTTTTATTGTTGTCCTGACGGTTAAACAAAACCACTTCATCAATTTTATAAACGCCACCCAGGTCAATGTAATAGCCTTCGTTAAGGCCGTTGTTGGTGTGGTTCATCGTATCCATCTTGCCATCGACGGCGTTTTCCGGCGGATACGCATTTTTGTAATTCGATGACTGCCACACCGTTACCCTGGGGTTGCTGCCCGTGGATGCCAGATTAACCCGCTTTTCAATGGGCAGTTTTTTTAGCGTTTCTGAATCCATATCAACGAATTGACGGGGGATGCCGGTCCAGTGATCCATGGTTTTAACCGGGAAACCGCGCGCGACCCTGCCCTTGCTCCAGTCATGAAGGGCCGTTTGGTTGCCCTTGAAATACCAGACATCATTGCCCGGCCCGCCGAACGATGCGGATATGCCGGCGTTCCACAAACCGTCGTGGCCACCGCTGTTTATTTTTCGCGGTGGATCAATTTTCCCGCCGACCAGTTTTATATAGTGTTCGTTGACGTAAAAAATAATTTCGTTTTTGTTGTTGCGGTTTCGATACGCCGCATCGACTTTTCCACCATGCTTGGCGATGGCTTGCCACAACGCAGGCCACCTTTTGGCGATGGGGCCGCCGCCCAACACTTTCTTATGCTTGGTGCTAAATTCCTGATACTGGTCACCCCTGAAGAACCAGATCAGGTCATCCTTGTTAACCGCCCGCACTGCGGCGTCCATATCTTCAAACACGCCGGGCCAGTCCGCCTTCATCAACTTCGGATGATCGAGGCCCATGCGTTTAAAGGTGTAATTGAATTGAACGACCTTATTGCCCTTGAAGATATAGGGGTGCAGGTTATCGCCAATGCGCACGGCGGCATCAAAAGCGGCCTTGCTGTCCCCGCCATCATTGGCCGGGTTACCGCCACCCGAGAAATCAGGCGACATGGTCCAGCCCGCCTTGATCTTTTTCGGCTCGGATGTGGTTCGGGAAATATTTTTAGCTACGCCCACATATTCATCGCCGGAGAACATGTAAACGAGGTTGCGGTTGCCGGGGTCTGTGATGGCGGCATCAATGTTGCGCGACCAAAGCCCGTTGAAAACTTCCTTGATGGTCTTTACGGAGTTAACCTTGGCCTTGCTCAGGTTATAGATAATGACGTGATCGCGAACGAAGAAATAGATGAACCCGTCCTGTTTTGAACCTCCGCCCATGGTGGGTATGGACCCCATGTCAGGTATTGGGCTTTTGTAGTCGTCCTTCGCGATGCCATCATACGCTCTAAGGTTATTGCCCACACCACCACCCCAGTAATAAGCCGCATCCACATTCCACGCACCGGATGTCTTTTGTTGCATTTCGGCCAGTTTATTTAATCGTTCGGCTTCATTCAGTTGGAGTTTTCTATAGGCATGGTCTTTTTGAGCAATTTTCTTGCCTTGACTATCCTTGCTAACGGCAACCGCCTTCTCGGCCAGTTTCACCCCGGCGGTTGCATTTGCGATGTTTTGCTTCATGCCCAGCGGGTCTGCGCTTTCCATTTTCGCTTTTGATTTTGCCGTGCCGCCAAAGGCAAAGGTTTGTTTCTTTTCGCCAATCTTGTTGATGGCCTGCCACAAGCCGGGCCAATCCTTGATCAGCCCGCTTTTTGTCAGTTGCCAACCCACCCGGGGAAGGAGATCAAAGCGGAAATAAAGCGCATCCTTGAAGAAATAGACCCGGTCTTCGCGCACCCGCACGGCGGCATCGGCCATGGCGCCTGTTTGCGGCATGTCATCCACGGTCATACTTTTCGAGATCCCGGAATTTTTCCATGCCGCAGACTGGAAAATCTTGCTAGCCGAAGCCTTCATGGTCTGCCTGATGGCCTTCATGTCGGTCTTTAGCCAGTCCTTATCGATACGCTTGGGATAACCGTTACGCTGTTTGCCGTTTGTAAAATCATAATCAATGTATTGATCGTCCATGAACATGAACACGGATTGAAATGGCGCCTGATCTGCTCTATTGGTTTGCGAGAAGCCGGCGCGGTTCATTAACGGCTCATAGCCCAGGGTGGCTTGCTTGATTTCGTCCTGCCAAGCTTGGCGCTGACTATCGCTGACGCCGTGGTCCAGCTTTTTCTGGTAAATAATGGCATTGGCAATCTGCACCGTGGCACCGGCAACCTGTTCGGCCGTATAGACCGGGTCTTGGGGCTTGAAACCGACTTCCAGTGCCATATCGCCACCCAGAACGGTGGCATCTATCTGCATGGTCAGGGCATTGCCACCATCCAGAGCTTCACTTAAATCCCCGGCAATGCTCATGCGCTTGATGTTGTAGGCATCCTCCAAAGCGGCGGAAACAATGGCGTTTAACACATCATCCATAGCCGAGTTAACGTTTTGTGCCGCCTCAACAATGGCCGTGGCCGCCTTAACGCCGATGCGCGCCACCTGCACCTCGGTCAACTTGGCCAGCACCAAGGGGTGTGATTCCACGGGAATGAAATTAAAGCTGTCTTCAAGCGCCTTAAGCACGGCCCTTGCCGAATGATAGGCGGCCTCGGTTCCGGCAAGTTCAATGGCTTTT
Organism: uncultured Thalassospiraceae bacterium; assembly: GCA_965602455.1. Taxonomy (GTDB): domain Bacteria; phylum Pseudomonadota; class Alphaproteobacteria; order Rhodospirillales; family Magnetovibrionaceae; genus CBFCYL01. The sequence continues at coordinate 21,312 of CBFCYL010000021.1, forward strand.
GCACTCATGCGGGCAGCAGCATCAATGGCGCCGATGAAATCCAGCTTTTTGGCTTTATCCTCAGCCTTGTCCTTGTAGTAACTGATATCGCTTTTAAGAGAACTTATCCTGCTGCTCAGGCTGCTAACCTTGTTTCGGGCATTGGTGATGGGTCGCTTTGCGCGCGCAATTTCTTCGCGAATTTTTTCTTTCTGGATTTCCAGCTCAATTTCTTTTTCGTTCAGGGCTTCGTTGGCCTTTTCCAGGTCTTTCAGCGCCTTTTGGTATTCGCCATCCAGATTGCCTAGTCCTTTGGTGATTTCATCTTTGATTTTATTGCTGATGGCATCCTGATATGATTGCTCCATCGTCGCCTTAAACCCGAACGTGGAACTGGATACTTTTTGCGCCAACAGCGATGATATTTCGTTGGTGGCTTTATAATTTCCCAAGACCTCAATATTATTGCTGGCGCGTGCAACAATGCCCTTGGCTTTGTTGTCGTAGGCGAAAATCATTTCCATCTCGCCAGCCGTGCCGAGGATTTTAGGCGTCTGGCCCTTGATGCGGATTTCCGGAACGGTGCCCAGTTCAAACGGAACATCGACATAAACTTCGTTATCGCGGAACTCAACCGGGCCCATTTGTGCGCTGCCGGACTTGCCTTCCATGTAAAACCCGTTTTCATCGGCCGAGCCATAGGCATCGCCCAATGCCATGCCGTAAAATTCAAGCCCGCCATAAAAATGCACGCCCGGCTCAAGGCCCAGCTTGTCATCGCCGGCCAATGGCGCAACGTAGCTCAAGACAACTTTGTCTTTCTTGAACCCCGGTTTTGCCTTGATGGCATCCGAAGGGTTGGCCAGTGGCATCAGGCTGAATTGTGGTATTTCATCCAGGTTGATGCGCTCTTCACCGTTCAGCACAATAACCTGTGCGATGGTTGCAACGTCGGTCATGTGCCAGCTGTCAGCTTCAAAGCGTAGCGCCGCAAGCCCGCTTTCACTGGCCTTAACCGTCAGGCCATAAGCCTTCCTGCCGATAAGCGCGGCACCCCGGAAAACACCGCTTAATTCTTCGGGGCCGATGACGCCGCCGACGGTCAGGTTTTCAAGATCCAGCCAGCTAAGGCCGAACAACCCTTCAATGGTTTCGACCTTGTCGTCATCATCCTTGTTTTCGGTAATCATTTCGATGCTCAGGCCGGTGGCCTCGGGGTCAACATCAACCTCAAAGGCGAGCTGCATCTGAACCGGTTTTTTGGCCCCCATATCAATGGTGGTGTCGCCGCCAACGCCGAACGAAAAAGAAATATCGCCGTCTGAGGTGGACAGCGCCATCATCAGGCGCGGGTTAGCAACCTTAAACAGGTCGACGCCCGTTTTCTTTTGCAGCTTGCGCGGAAACGGGCTGAACTCCTTTGCCGGAACCGAAAACGAAAAACCCTTTTCACCGCTGCCGGAACCGACGCTCATATATTTCGCCAACCCGCCGCCGATGGAACCGGTAACCAGCGCGCGTTCGTGCATCTTCAGGGTGATGATTTCATCTATCTTTTTAACGCCGGGCGAAACGGCAAACGGCGCGCCGCTTATCATCGTAATGCCAGACCCCACAAAGACTTCCTCTGCCGGGTCTTCGGTGCCACTCATGGCGATGATTTTATCGCTAAGCGCCTTGGTCAGGTCTGCGTCTTCGTCACCCTCTTCCAGCTGCAGGCTGAACCTTCTTTTCCGTGGACCAAAGACCAGCAACGGCGGTTCCAGCGTGACCCCGGCAACCAGTTCGCGACCGGGAGCATTAGCCGGGATAAGCTCGTCAAATTCGAAACTTTTTTGAATATCGACAAACAGGTAAGTGTTTACCACGCTGTCGTCCTTGAGCATCATGATGGTCAGGTCGGCATCGCCAACGGTGGCGGTTAACGTGGTTTTTTCTGGCGACACAAACACGAACAGGCCCTTGAGGCCGCTGCCCAAAATTGACCCCGCGCGCTTTACATCATCTTTGGAAGGCCGCTTCTTCGACAGACTTGCCAGTTTTTCAGCAAGACTGGCGAACGACATATCCCCCATTTTGAAACCGATACCCGGTATCTTGAAGGTATCTTTTGAAAGCGGGAATTCCATATCAATGGGCATGGCCCCGCCACCGATGATGATGGATCCTTCAATGGCGGCCATGGTGGTTTCGCCCTTTTTAAACGTCACCTGCAGGGCGGTGTCTTTTGATTTAAGGAACGGTACGCCGATAAGTTTTTGCAGGGTTCCGGCTTTTTCGTCCTTGTCGAACTCGGCGCGAAGCACCGTTTCCTTTTCGCTGAGGTCGTAACTGACTTCGGTTTCAACAAGGATATTCTTTTTACCGCTGGGCGTGGTTACGTCCATGGCCGCTTCGCCAAACACACTGGCAACAACGCCCTTGGTTCCACCTGCGGAGCTGATGGTCAGTGTGGAGGTGTTGCTTTTAAGCCAGTTCACCGGCTTGAAATTGCCCAGCCCGGCAGAAAGCGTAAAGGCAACGTTTTCGCCCTTGGGCTTGGTGCCATTAAGAAGGCTGGCCAGACCGTTCAGGTCTACCCAGCCGTTCAGCAGCCGATCTTCGTTATCAATCTTGATGTGCGACAACAATGTATTGAGGGCGCTGCTATCGGCAATGCGCAACAGGGTCGTCATGTTGATGCCTTCACGAAAAACAATTTCGTCATCATCGCCCAGCTTAATGCGCGCCATCTCTGCCTTGACCAAATCCGGCGCATCGCCAACCGAAAAAGTTTCGTCTTCGCCTTTCCAGATGGTCATCATCGGGTCTGCAAAAGAAAGGCCGTTCAGGAACTCCACCCCTTTAACCGACGGCTGGGCCAACGCATCCAGCGCCATATCGCCCTTGGCCATGATGACGACATAAAAGCTTGGCGCTTCGCCATCCTTGACCACCGCCTCATAATCAACGGGCCACACCATAAACTTGGCTGATTTTTTACGCACGGAAATGTTGCCGTGCAGCACGCCGGCCTCGACCTTGGCGCTGCTAAGCGGGCTGGACAGCAATTCGCTGGCCCCGGAAAGAAACGTCGAAAGGCCCGGTGCTTTTGAAAGGTTGAGCTTGCCGCCTTTAATTTTGGCGCTGATTTCCGCCATGATATCGGTGGCGGTTTTGGCCTCTGCCATGGATGGCATGACACCAAAGCACACCAGTGCCAGGCCCAGGCCCAGCGCCGACAGGAAAGAAATGGTGGAAAGCCTACGTTTTTTCAAGATGGCGCCCCGAATCCCAGTGCCACTTACCCCCCTTGGCAGAGGTGTTGGTGCAACTTAGAATAATCGTCATGACTGGGGGGGTCTATACTCAAAACTGGGTATGAAAAACGTGATTTAAAGAGATGGCTTGGGGAGGCCAGATTGCCGGGAAACCTCAATACGCTTATCCAAACGCTTTACCAGACCGCCGAGGACGACACCGCTTGGAACGTCGTCTCCGGTGAGTTGCGCCGATTAACCGGGGCCAGCAAAACGGTCTTTGCCCTTCGCGACTGGTCGGGTCGCGAGGTTTTCGATAACCATGTTTATGGTTTTGAAAACGGCACCTTTGACCTTTATGAGGAATACTATTATTCCGTGGATATCTGGACATCGGGTCTGGCGCAAATGCCGACTGACCGGTTTCATGCCCATCATCATTTTTTGCGCGACCAGCGTTACCTGAACTCCGAAGTCTATACGGATTATGCGAAAAAGAATGATATCCGCTATCTGGCGGGCTGCGTCACCGACATCCCCGGAACCAACATGTTCGCCCAACTGGCGACCGTTCGCGGTCATGACGGTGAGGATTTCAGCGATGATTTATTGGCACAACTGGATTTACTCACCCCGCATTTTCGCCAAGCCATCTATGAACACCTTCTCTTCCCAGTCATCGAGTACGCCAAGCCATCTTGCTAAAGGAAAGGATCCGTTCGCTTGAAGGTGACGTAAGGTCGCGCGAACGCATGGTCAATAAAATGCCGGAGGCCGCGTTTGTCGTATCTGAAAATGGTCAGGTTCTTTACAACAACGCATCCGCCCAGAACCTGCTTTCAACATCAAAAATGTTCCGTTCCCATGGCCGGAAGCTGGCCCTTTCCAGCCCGGAGCCGGATGGTTACCTGGGCGCATTGGTGAAGGGTGCGTGCAGCGCGCGCGCCGGCGAAGCCCGTTCGCCGGGCGGTTCCTTCCAGGTCACGAATGACAAAAGCGTATATGAAATTATGGTCCACCCTTTCCGCTTTCGCCTGGATGGTGACGCCACCCACATAGAGCGCCCAAGCGCCCTTGTCATCGTAAGCGACAGTACAAAAAGAATTTCCATTAACGAGGATGCCTTAAAGCAACGCTACAACCTGACAAAAAGCGAGACTGCCATCATCCGTCTGCTTTCAAGTGAGCTTACGCCCCTTGAGATTGCCGCTGAACGTGGCACCAGCCTGAATACGGTGCGCACGCAAATTCGCGACATTCACCAGAAAACCGGGTGTAAAAACCAGTCCCAGTTAATGTCACGGGTGCTGGGTGGCGTTTCACGGTTATCCTAAGTCTCGGGGCGGTCAATAGGGTGGCGCTTACCTAAAAATAGCTACGTTTTCCGCATCTCGGAAAACAAACCCTTATTCTTAATTTATGTAGAATCCCACCCTCTCCGCCATTACTTCTGAAAGCTGCGTGTACCGCGGCTTTCGGAAAGTTGGGAAAAGTGCTCCTCACACGAAATGTACCACTCGAATGTCACAAAACGGTGGTGATTTCGAAGTTCAATCCTGCATGCTATTCACAGCGCCATCAACCCTGAATTTTCGATTTCACTCAGTCCAACTGCCGTCTAAACGCTCACCCATTTTGACTTCACTGATGAACCGTTGTTTAATGGGATCAGCCATACGGCACAAGAACCGAGAATACTCTGTCAAAGAGGCCCGTCAGCATAATCAAGCGGTAACAAGCCGCACCCGTAGGCAACTTCCAATAAACAGCAGGCTGCTGATGACCTCATATGGTCATTGGCGGCTACATGTAGGAGTTGCGATATGAAACTTTCTATTATTGATGGACAACGCCAAGAAGCCCAACCGGCCCTGTCTGGTGAATGCCCGATTTGTGGGGCAACAACCATCGCCAAATGTGGTGAAAAGAACATCTGGCACTGGGCGCACAAGGGTAAACGAAAGTGTGATCACTGGTGGGAAAATGAAACCAAGTGGCACCGTGATTGGAAAAACCACTTCCCTGTCGAGTGGCAGGAAGTTGTGCACCGAGCAAATGATGGTGAAAAACACATTGCTGATGTAAAGACAAAGCAGGACTGTGTTATCGAGTTTCAGCACTCGTACATAAAGCTAGACGAGCGGCGGTCACGGGAAGCATTCTACAGAAATATGGTTTGGGTCGTAGATGGCCTTCGTCGAAAGAATGACCTCAAGCAATTTATCGAAGCCGTTAATAACGGGTTTCCGATATCTCAAAAACTGTCGGCAGTAAGGGTTGATCCATTAAATTGCAGGCTAGTAAAAGAATGGTCCGCCAGTCGTATCCCCGTCTTTTTTGATTTTGGTGAAAAAATTCAACCACGCAAACTTTGGTTACTCATTCCGGTGGGCTTGGATCATACGACGTACATGATAGGTGCCGGAAAAGAAGATTTTATCGGATGGTATAACCAGGACGGTTTCGACTTTCAGCCACTTATCGACCAGATGAAATTATATGAACAAGATAGGGTGCGGGCGATGAAGGCGGGCAGCACATCTCTGAAGATACCGGTGCGGACGATGCCGCGGCGTTTCCGTAAGCGCTTATAAACGATAGCCATAGGCTCAAGGTTATAACGGTGCCCCCGTATGATTATTAGCTTCTATGATGGCGGGCCTTCTCCGTATCTTAAGTATGGCTGGACATCAGCTAGCGCAAACAAATATGGAAAGTGCATGCTCTCGACATTAAAGGCGGGCCGTCAGTCCGTGTTTTACCCCAAGTTAAGTTATACAATGCAAAATTAATGACCCGTTCCTGTGCTGGAGATAACACTTGTTTGATCATCCCGATATTGAAAAATACGATTTTGAAAATGTTCCACTAAACCAAGACTTATTCCTCATGGATGAGGTGTGGATAGAGGAGTATGAAAAATCCTTAGAAGAAATGCTCAAGGGCGGTGAATATGCGAACGTTGGTTATATCAGCCATGCGTCGGTCAGAAGTATTAGCAAAACGTCCATTGAACTTTCGTGGTACCCCAACCTTCACACTAGGTTCCATGAGGTCAGGATATCACTTCCACGTGATCAATTTATCGTATGTATTGATTGCTCACAGCATGATGTAAGGCCGCACATTTTTGTTAAAAGCCCATGGCTAAAGTCAATACATCTACGGTCTTATTCCGTTTTTACTTTAATCGATGCGATTGGCGTCAAAAAAGCCCTCAAAGAAGGCAGCTTGACAAGAGACAGGCTTCTACAGCTACGAGATCAAATCGACTCGGTTGCGGATAGGAATCCTGATGTCTCGTTTATTTCATTTGCAGATAGCCTGCTTTTAAAAAGTAATTGGCATGTTGGCCAATTCGATAGCGAAATTGAATACAGTTACGAACCAGAGGTATTTATTCGATTAATTATGGAAATTCAATCGGTATACCGTGAGGTGCTTGGGCTTGATGTATATGCCGTCCTCGCTCAGGGCGCCAACGAATACTACGAAGACCCACTACTGCATATTTCAACTTCGAAAAATCACATTTCTCTAAATAGCCTTGGCTTGCCTTTCGCCCAACTCATGTCCATTGAAAGGGCAGCAAGGCAGGCAATCAAAGATGGTTCGCATGGTTCATCAGAGCTCTACATGGATGAACACTACTTCCATTCACTCAGGTTTGCGTTTGAATTTGATAAGGGTGAATGCGGAAATAGTAATTATACCGACCCCCTATCGGATGCTGAGTGTGCTTACTACCATGCTGACTGTGAGAAAATATTGAGCAGCCTGCGCGGCAAGTAAGTTGCGCAATAATATTGTTTTTATTGCTGTATATCCATGCATGGTGTATCCGATAAAAGATGTACTCCTAAAATTCTTCGGCGGCTTTTCGGTGACTTTTTTGCTCCTAAGGAATGACAAAGAGCCATAAATTCCGAAATTTCTTTATCAGCCTTTGCATCAATTTCATCAAATACCTGAGGGGTATTGCAAAAGGAAAAGGCGTGCCCCCATCCCTTCAGGATACCATCCAGCCTAATGAGAGTTTGCACTTGGCACTGCATTGCTTCTATGGGGGATTTAGCATCAGCCGCAGTGTGTACAGCCTTCCTGCCATCGCTAATTGCCCGCTGAACTTTCTCCATTAACTTTTGTCGCGCATCCCTAGAAGGGGCCACCTGTCCAGGATTGATGTGACACCCCAGAAAATTAAATCCCTTCGTCACGGGGCCAGTTTCTGCCTTATCAGGATGGGAGGTGGGGTCGTAAACAGACATACTGAATTCAGACAGCATATCGATTGCATTTTTCATGGCCCTATCAACTGACCGCTTATTAGGACCAAGAATTATGAAGTCGTCGATATAGCGGACACAGGTTACATCCCTTCCATTTAGGCTACCGTCGAAGCCGTTTAATAAAATATTGCCCATAAGCGGCGAAAGGGGCGAGCCCTGGGCAACACCTATTTTAGTAATGGGGAACAGGTCGCGATGCTCGCCTAACTCAGCCTCATTAACCAATGTCGTCTCAATCGCGCGTGCGAACAAATCAATAAATTTCTTATCCTTAGTATTCCTGTCAATAAAATCCACGACCTTATCGCGAGGAATCTTCGTGAAGAAGCCGGAAATGTCCGAACTTGCAAAGTAGGTTGCCCCCTCGCGCATTGCCCTTTCAATAATCTGAACTGCATGACGGGTTCCCCTTCCAGGAATACCCCCGATGCTGGTCTCGGTTAACAGCACCCTTTTTACAGCAGGGACTTTTTGCTGAAGAACATCTAGCAATGCACGCTGAACTATGCGGTTCTTAACTGGCGCGAGAACAACTGGCCTATGCTTTCCGCTGCCCTTTTTCTTTTCAATGGGCACGCCACGTTGTTGATCAAAATGAAACCTGTCTTCGCGTAGTTGACGTTGGATTTTTGGAAGCTCGACAGGCGCGCTTTCATCGAAAATCTTGACCTTCTCTCGAGTTTCCTTCGATTGTGAAGACAGGGCATTGGCGCGAACTTTTTGCCACGCCCTAGGAAGGTAACCTTCCTTTGTGCGATGAAGGCAAGAATATAGGTCGCTCATAACGGAACGCTCTCTCTTGGTCAGGGGCCATCAGCAATTCTCTTCCCCGACTGTTGAACCGAACGATCACCTTCAGGGGTTTCCGACCACCGCATAACGGCATCGGCGCCTACCCGCCATGCTTCGAAACTTCCGAAGCAAGTCCACCCTCCACTGAAGACAGCGCCAAAGCCTGGCCCGTCCAGCTTAGGAGAAAGAACCGCCACGATGGCGAAAATTAACGCCACCGCGAGCCGCGCCAATTTGGCACGTTTTTGCATGTCCTCGTCATATAGTGCCTTCCATGATCAAGCCTACCTTTTTGGCCATCACTGGCAAGGCCGCAACGCGGACCTCCGCCCGAACCCTGAAAGAAAGCGTATCAACCGTCTGATGGCTCACCTGTAATTCAACGGAGAGAGCGCCGGTTAAGGTCAACGCAGTCGGGGTTGGACGATCACCTTCAGGGGTTTCCGACCACCGCATAACGGCATCGGCGCCTACCCGCCATGCTTCGAAACTTCCGAAGCAAGTCCACCCTCCACTGAAGACAGCGCCAAAGCCTGGCCCGTCCAGCTTAGGAGGTCAGCGACAGGGTATAATTACAACATATAGCACGAAAAAGCAAATAATTTAGCCAAATACTACTATATTTTGTGTATATTGCCAAAGTCACCGATTTCTAGAGCATTTACTGAGCTGAGCCACGGTTATGTCCGATAAATTATAATTATCTCGGGCTATTTTTTGGCTGTTTTCTGCGATTTTATTGATTGTACCAATAATCGGTCGAATGCTAATGCTTGCCGGCAACCCCAAGCTATTAAATATAGCGCTTCATTTGCCCCCCCCTGTAAGCTCGCTCGCTCATGGTAAGCCCGTGAACGGCTCAGGTGAAACCCTACAGCCTGACCAGACTCGGGTCTTCGTTTGTTTCGGTGGGTTGAGCCCCGGTAATGTCCTATAATGCCATTTATCGGACACGAAACCCACCAAGGCAATCTTTGACCTGAGGCGAACGAAGAAACGCAGCCATATAGCGAGTGTCGTATTCAAGCAAGGTGCCGTTGACCAGCTCATCACCGGCGATCACCCAGATCATTTCCCGGCTCCAATAGCCATGGCGATGAAGCGCCCTTGCCCGCAACCGGTCAAAGCGGTACCGACCCTTCCCCATGTAATATATATCCTTGATCAGGCGGTTGGCGCTTTCGGTGTAGGCGTTGGTGATGGCACCCGGGGCATCAAAGTAGGCAAAAATCTCATTTCCCCAGTTCTTGAAGATGCTCAAGGTCTCCTTAAAGGAGGGCTTGATGTTTTCCGGTATGGATGCTTTCCAGTCTTCATAATAGCTTCTGGCTTCGCCTGCGCTATCAAGGTTCCACATATCGTAAAACCGTTCCTTCAGATCATGGGCCGCCTTAAGCCTTGGCAGCCTATTGAGCTCTTTCGCCATCCACTTGCTGTCTTTTTCTGACAGATCAAATCGACGGCTGTTAATCACTTGCTTGAGGCGCTTGAGGCTGCCCTTAAGCTGTTTGTTCTTTTTGTTCTTTCTTTTATTGATCTGTCTCCACACCTTGAGGCGCTCTTCATCCATGGCCTTGCGGGCATACTCAAGAACATGACGCTTATCGATCACTACCTTGATGGTGCTGTCCACTTCTTTTACGGCGTTGTAGTAAGCTTCGCACATATCAATCGCGACATACCGGATATTGCTGACATTTGTCCATGACTTAATGGTGTCGCGTACAGCTTCCTTGGACCGGGATTTGTGCATATCAATAATGCGGTTGACCGGGCCTTTCCCTTTTTTGCGGCTCTTGTGCTCATCGGGAGATGGCTGGTACTGGATTTCCGTGAATACGGCGTGGGTTTTACCTGCTGGGTGAACTTCATCAATGCCCAAAATCGTCGGTGCTTCCTGTTTATGTTGGCTTAACATCAAGCTGTGCAATTCATCAAATATCTTCTGAACAACGTGGGTAGATACGCCATAGCGCCATGCAACGTCAGATATGGAGTGGTCCATACACTCCATGCCGATTTCATGGAGCAGACGGTTCGTCATTTGAATTTCGTAAGCGGCGATGGTCAGCTTAGGCGTGAATGTGAGCCCACATTTAACGCAGCGATAGCGCGACATGTTAACATGTAGCTCTGTATATCTCCCCCACAGAGGGGTGTCCTTCAGCTTGATGATTTTCTTTTGGTGCTTGTGGATAGAGCCGTTACAGCGCTCATCCTCGCAAGATGTTATTTCAGCTATTGCCTCATCTGTTAATTCACACTCCACGACAAAGCGTGGATGCTCACCGAATTCGTCTATCTTCTCAATATGTGTGGTCCTGATGCCGTTAATGCCCAGAATGTCATTATAGTTATACATAACCAGTTTCTCCGTGATTGCAGCCTGCACCATGCAGGCTGTCATGGAGATCATTTAGGCGACAAAATCTAATAACGGAGGGATCTAGTTGAAATGAATCAGGTTTTTTGCTTTATCGCTGCATTTGCGGGACCTCCGATGGTGTCGCGCATGTATTTTGCAACAGCACCACGCTCAGCAACTGCGCGTTCCGCATATCTTGCTGGCATCTGTGGAGACTTCCATCTTCCGGCAATCATCAGTTCCGCCAATTCAGCGCCAGCCGCCGTTAAGTCCTGGGTCATGCCAACGCGGCAGGAATGACCGGAGATGGTATCCGGGTTCATTCCAGCCCGATGGGCCAGAACCTTGAACCGACGCGCAACGTCACGACCCGACAGGCAGCGCCCCACTCGACCAGACTTACTGACAGAACGAAACAAGTGACCGCTTGTGACACCACTGGCCTTAAGCCATGCCTTTATGAGTGTGACCGTTTGCGACGAAAGCCAGGAGACGGAACCTTTACCGCTTGGATCGGTTTTGCTTTTCGGGATCAGAACCGTGGCGCCTCTTTCACCATGGAAAGATAGTTCTTCAACCGTGATGTTGACCAGTTCGGACCGTCGGGCGAGCAAGTCTCTTGCTGTTAGCAACATTGCCACGTCCCGAAGGTCAATTAGGGTATTGCCGGTTGTGTTTATGATTTCAGCAACGTCTTTTTCAGTAATGGCTGCTGCCTGCTTTTGTCTTGTGCCAAGTCGTCGGTCCATCTTGCGGACAGCCAACCTCACAGCCTTTGCCTTGGTTGCGTCTTCTTCACCTAGTGCTTTTAGGGCGTGGGCGATGCTGGCGAGATGGCGGCGCACTGTTGCCGGCGCATAGGTCCTGGCCATGTGGTCAACGTAAATGGCGAGAGTGTCTGGATCAGCGGGTGCGGATGCAAATCCATGTGCTTCACACCAGTCATCGAACCGTGTGAAGTCGTCAAACAGGATGCGTAGCGTTTTCGGTGAATAGGCCCCGACGATGCTTGCGATATATACGGCAAGTCCTGCCTTGGGGTCATCATTGGCGGGGGCTGCAAGTGATGAATTGTGGGAAGTGTTCATGGCGCGATTGTTCCTTAGTTGGTTGGACACAATCGTTTTTGTTTTTACGCCCCCTCTATATAAGGAGGTTCTCAATGCCGGAGCCCCTACTTTAAGAGGGCTCCGGCTGGGAACCGCTTATTCTTCTTTGCAGATGGATAGCACGGCCACCCTGTTGCTCCCGGCAAGCTCATCACCGCCGACTTCTTCATCGATTAGGGCGCAGGTGATGGTGTAGCCCAGCTCCAGAAGCTCCTGAATGATCGCATCCATCTCCGGAAGCTGGCCCTTAGCCCTTTCTACCCTTTCGGCATGGGCAAGTAGAGCCTCGGAGCTGACGACTTGGCCGGCCGGAGACCTGATGTCAGCTCGCATGAGGTTAAGGCCGGTGATAAAGCGCGCACACGTTTTGCGATCTTCCGGGTCTACCTCCAGGGTGCCAAAGACCACCAGACGGGCTTTCAGCAGAAGGGTTAGATCATTGGCTTTGCGGACGGATGCCCCATCCAGGGTTGCAAGATGCCCGCAAGGGTCGAGGATTTCCTGACCCAGTCCGCCCAAGGACAAAGATTTGACGGAGTTGTGGTTGTGGTGATTAAACATGGCGCCTCCTTAACGGCTATGAGCGCCCGGAATGGGCGCACTCAATCAGGAGGTTGGGCCGGTTTGAAAACTGCGCTTCGGTTCGGCCCTTTAAGTGGCATCACGTTCTGGAATGAATATGGGATCGTTTGTGGGAAACGGGAAAATAAAAAATAATTTTTTTATCCAACTTTTTTAAATAAAAAATCCCCGTTTGGGGATTTTTTTTCATCATTCTTTGCCGGTTTTTGAAAAACGACATCATATGGAACTTAACACCTTTAAAAAAAATAAAGGACACCCTTTTTCCATTATTAAAAAAAGAATGTAACACAAAAATTGAAAAAAAACAAGGTGACGTTACCAAAAGATCAGTAAGCAAGATTGATTACGTTCCGGCACAAACATTGAGATACCTGAGTATGAGTGACAGCAAATTATCAAAGAAGGCCGAAGTGCGGTCGATGGGCTCATTGGATGCCATTGAAACTGCATTTACGGAAACTGAAGCAGTCAAACTGCTGCGTGATCGCGGATATGCCATCAACCGCCGCCGATTAATGGAGTTGCGAAATGAAGGAAATATTGGATTTAAGCAAGAACGAAAAGGTACCGCCGTCCGGTACACCGCACTCCATCTTGCTGATTATGTGAACAGATTAGAGAGCCCAACAGTATGCGAAAAAATTGCTTATTCGAATACCGAAACCAATGGATCGGTCGTGAACCGGGAAGAGACAGCTTCTATAGATACTGGAACAGTGGAGGCGGAAAAATCTGCCGCCGAAGCTTGCGCACAGCGGATCTCGATGAAGCGAAAGATTGCCTGATCGAAATTGTTAAAAAAGGCGAAGAGCCAAAAAACGATCCATCCGAAAAGGTACGTTTAGCGTTTCTTCTAGATCAATACATGGATGAGCACACACCAAAGCGAAAAAGTGGTAAGGCCATTGATATCCGCATTGCTCATATTGCTGAGTTCTATGGCGGTTGTCTGGTTTCTGAAATAACCAAGAAAAAGCAATGGGAGTTCATGCGCCAGCTGCGTGAAAGACACAAACATGCAGCATCCTATATAGCCATGATACAAAAGGCGCTCTCCGCTTCACTTAATTATGCAAAAAAAGAAGGGCGACTTGTTAGCTTTCCACACATCATTACCGGCGCAAACGAAATAGCTGATGAGCTGGACATTGCCCCTCCCATGCCTCGTAATCGGGTTTTATCCATGGAAGAGATGGCAATGCTTTTAAATAGGGTGAAAACGGAACATATTTTTCGCTTCTTGATTATCAGCATAAACACGCTAGCACGTCCCGAAGCAGTTTGTGATCTAAGTCAGTCGCAATGCATCAGGGCTTTCAACATTATTAATCTCAACCCACCCGGTCGGCGCCAGACCCATAAATTCCGTCCAATAGTGCCCATGACAAATACCATGAAAGTTTGGCTGGATCATTGGGGTGGCGACAGGATCCTGACCTGGCGCAAAGGGTCCAAGAAGAGCGGAAAACAAACCCAAGAGCCTATCAAGTGCGTCAAAAAGGCAGTCAAGCGGCTCGCCACCACAGTCGGCTTCAATGACGTCAGTCAGTACACTCTTCGACACACCATGGCCACGTATCTGCGCTCCAAGAAGGTTGTTAAGTGGGAAGCAGAGGGCTTCATGGGCCACGCCGGTGGCTCGCAAACAGATGGGTACGCCCATTATGACCCCAACTTCCTCAGTGATGCCCGTATCGCCCTGGATGAGTATATGGTGGAACTTCAGAAGCTCGTAAAACGGCCACTTAGGCCTGACGCTTAACAGAATAAATGTCCCTACATCCCAGATGTTCCGCTTTCATGCTGTAAGCAGACATTATTCAGTGCTGGAGATTAGGTCTGCTCATGACCCTAAGCAGACGTTCTCTCGATTCTTAGAAGTCGAATTCCAACTGGATGTAAGCTTCCTGGGCGTTGCGCCGCGCCAGTTGGTCAAAGTTGAGAAGGTATTTAAATGAATCTTGATTGACGGCGATACCATCTTCAATCATACCGCCATTCTTCAGAACACGGGAAACACGCTTGCTTAGGTTTACCAGATAATCGTAAGTATCGGCCCTGGCGTGCTCCAATGTTGATGGATTACCGTGACCGGGGATAATATGCTCGGGCTTTAGCGCCGCCATAGTTTCAAAGGCTTCTATCCAGTTCTTGAAATCGCTGAAGTCAAAAATGCCCACCATCCTTTCCAAATAGGCCACGTCGCCGGTGAAGGCGATCCGCTGCCCGGGCAACCAGATAACGGTATCGCCAGGGGTGTGAGCGCCGCCAGTAGCGGTCAACTTAAAGCGGATGTCGCCAAAATCGAGAGACAGGGTTTCATCGAACGTTTCCCCGGCATAGACGGCTTCGGTACCTTCAACGCCTTTTTCGCCGACCAAAAACTCTAGTCCTTGCATTTGCGCGTTAGTACGTTCCCGTTGGTCGACTACGGCAGCTGCCGAGGCGATAATGCGCGCGCCCCTTTCCTTAAAATAGCCGTTACCTAGCCAGCGGTGGTCCTGGCCGCCGGAATTGATGACAATCTTAACTGGCTTGTCGGTAACGGTTTTGATCGCAGCCGCAAGTTGTGCTGCGCCCTTATAGGTACCGCCGGGATCAATAAGCACCGCACCCGCATCCGTCACCACCAGCCCAAAGGTAGCATTGTTACCCAGATTTTCGGGTGAGCGCTGACCTATCTCGCCGACGATGGCATAGACATTGTCGGCAACTTGCTTGACGCGAAGGTCGCCAGCGTAGGCCTGGGTTGAAAAGACGGTCAGTACAAAGAAGCTGGCAAAAGCCGTTCTAATGGAATTCATGTCAGGGCAGGCTCCACAAAGTTTGTTAAAAAAAAAGGGGGGGTCTATCTGCTTGCCGGACGATAGCATTGAAAAAGAGATTTTTACCAATATTCTGCTTCTGGCTGAGGCTGTTGAAAAACTCGACTGTTGGACTTTGCGTGAAATTGCTCAAATTTCTTTTGTAGTCGGCGCTTCACCACAGAGGTAGCCTACACGGCATTTAGCGTCGCGAGGAAGGCGTTTAGTGTTGTTTTGCTCGATCCTCCTTATCAAGGCTGCATGTTGTCGTTCAGTGCGCAAGAAATTTCTTGCCAGCCTCTCTCCAAAGAGTTTTTCAACAGCCTCGGCTATATGCGGACCTTTCCAAGGGGCCAACATTATGTCTGCTTTCAGGCGTTAAGCAGGCTACCTAATGGATTTCGGGGGCATGATTTACGCTCCCAGAGACATCCTGCTTGGGGATAAGGCCAGAGCAACTCTCACAACACTCTCACAAGACAGAAAAAAGGGTTAGCGGTTTCCCGCTAACCCTTTGATCTTATTGGTCGGAGCGATAGGATTCGAACCTACGACCCCTACACCCCCAGTGTAGTGCGCTACCAGACTGCGCCACGCTCCGAAAAATTCCTCGACACCGACTCCGGTGTCGCGGACGGCGCACTATACTGGCCGATGTCAGCCAGTGCAATGGCCCTATTGTCAGTCAAAAACACAAACAAAAACCAGCTGTCAGGAAGTCTGCAAGCTCTCTCGCAAGTCCTCAAGGTCTTCGAGGATTGACTTCAACTGAACCCGTTTACCATCATCAATGAAATTTGCTTTCTGCGAAGGCGTTCCGGGGGCAACAGACACCGGACCTT
>CBFCYL010000022.1:0-37311 GCA_965602455.1 uncultured Thalassospiraceae bacterium
ACCTGGCGACCTATGGCCTGGTCGCAGCCGCCGACAAAGCGGTAGCGGCTGTTAAAAAATAAAATACCGGGGATTTTACAATGACTGTGTTTCTTGATGAAAAAACACCTGTAATTATTCAGGGCATTACCGGGCGCATCGGTTCTTTTCATGCCAAGGAAATGAAAGAATACGGCACCAACGTTGTCGGCGGGGTAACGCCGGGCAAGGGCGGCACCACCCACGAAGGCACACCGGTTTTCAATTCCGTTCGCGAAGCTGTGGAAGCAACGGGCGCAACCGCCAGCGGCGTGTTCGTGCCGCCGCCGTTTGCGGCTGACTCGGTTATGGAAGCCGCCGATGCGGGCCTTACATTATGCGTCAACATTGTAGATGGCATTCCAGCCCAGGATATGATGCGCGTAAAACAATACCTGAAACGCCACCCCAAAAAGACCCGCATGCGCCTGCTCGGCCCCAACTGTGCGGGCATTATTTCGCCGGGCAAGGCGATGATCGGCATCATGCCGGGCCACATTTACGAACAGGGCCGCATCGGCGTTATCGGGCGTTCCGGCACGCTGGGCTATGAAGCCGCCGACCAGATGAAAGCGCTGGGCATCGGCATTTCCACCAGTGTCGGCATTGGCGGAGACCCCATCAACGGATCATCGTTCAAGGAAATCCTTGAGGCGTTTAACGAAGATGATGAAACCGATGCCGTGCTGATGATCGGTGAAATCGGCGGCCCGCAGGAAGCCGACGCGGCGCGTTACGTAAAAAAGCACATGACCAAACCGGTCGCCGCCTACATCGCCGGGCTGACTGCGCCCAAGGGCCGCACCATGGGCCACGCCGGGGCCATCGTTACTTCCAGTGGTGAAAGCGCGGCGGAAAAGGTGGAGATTTTGGAAAAGGCGGGCATTACCGTGGCCCCCAACCCCGGTGAACTGGGCTCCACGGTTGCCGCCATGATGGCTTAACGCGCCTTATCCTAACGCTTGGCTCAAGTCAGCCTTGAGGTCGTCCACATCCTCGATGCCCAACGACAGGCGCACCAGATTTTCGGCAATGCCCATAGCATTTCGCTCTTCCTCGCTCAGGCGCTGGTGCGTGGTGGTCTGGGGGTGGGTGATCATGGATTTCAAATCACCCAGATTGTTGGCGATGTCGATCAGCTTGAGCTTGTTCAACGCCGCAAACACTTCCGGTTTACCGCCGGTAATCTCAAATGAAACCACCGTACCACCGCGACCAGACATCTGGGCCATTGCCAGTTCGTGCTGGGGGTGGCTTTTCAGGCCGGGGTAAAGCACGCGCTCAACGCCCGCTTGCGTTTCAAGGAACGTTGCAATTTCCAGCGCAATTTCGCACTGGCGATGCACGCGCAGCTCCAGCGTCTCAAGACTTTTAACCAGCACCCAGGCGTTAAACGGGCTCAGGGTCGGGCCGACGTTGCGGTAAAATGGTTGCAACTGCTCATTAATATACGCCGTGTCATTGGAAAGGATTGCCCCGCCCAGGGTGCGACCCTGGCCGTCGATGTGCTTGGTCGCCGAATAGGTGACGATGTCGGCGCCCAGCTCCAGCGGGCTTTGCAAAACCGGCGAAGCAAACGCGTTATCGACAATCAATTTGGCACCCGCCTTGTGGGCAAGGTCGGCAACGGCGGCAATGTCGATGATTTCCAGCGTCGGGTTGGCCGGGCTTTCAATAAACACGGCCGTGGCCGGTGTGCTAAGCGCTTTTTCCCATGCCTTCAAATCCGCACCGTCAACAAACTCGGTAGTAACACCAAAGTTGGGCAGCGCCGTGCCGATAACATATTCGCAGCCGCCAAACAGCGCGCGTGATGAAACCACCCGGTCGCCCGTCTTGACCATGGAAGCCAGCGAGCAATAAACGGCGGCCATGCCGCTGGAAAGCGCGCGGCAGTGTTCGGCCCCTTCCAGCAACGCGAGGCGGTCTTCAAACATGGAAACCGTCGGGTTGCCGTAGCGCGAATAAACGAAGTGGTCTATTTCACCGGTGAAGCTTTGTTCCGCCTGCTCGGCGCTATCGTAGGCATAGGCCTGCGTGGGGTAAATGGCTTCCGATAATTCACCAAAGGCGCTGCGGTTCAGCCCGCCGCGCACGGCGCGGGTGGATTTGCCCCAGTTTTTTTCTTCCGTTTTGCTCATTTTCTCAATCCTCATTCACGGTGGCCCGGAGCAAAAGCCAATAAAAAAAGCCCCGACCGAAGGTCAGGGCTAACAAGCACCGCTTCGGCCTTTTAGCTGTTTGTTTTACGTGGCCGCAAGCCAGCCGGCCAAATCACCACGTTTTATCAAAGTGCATGGAGTTTATCGCCCCGTCGGTTAATCGTCAACTGATGGGTTCAGGCGTCCTTGGCAGGGTTTTCCGCCATGATAGCCCGGCGCAGGCGGCGGATACCAAACCACACTGCCACCAACACGATAGGAAAAGCAGCACCGGCGGCGATATCGGGATTGACCCCATAACCCATCGCTTTGATACCCTTGGCCATATAGGCGATGAGGCCGGTGAGGTAATAGCTGATGGCAACCACCGAAAGCCCCTCGACCGTTTGCTGCAAACGGATCTGCATTTGGGCGCGGCGGTCCATGGAGGCCAGCAGTTCGCGGGTTTGTTCTTCTTGCGCCACATCGACGCGGGTACGCAACAGGTCGCTGGCGCGGGCGATACGCCGCGAAACGTCATCGAGGCGTTCGCCGACACTGAAGCACGTTGCCACTGCCGGATGCAGGCGGCGGTTAACGAACTCCGCTGGCGGCTGGATGCCGGGGATGCGCTCTTCCATCACGTTCTTTACGCGGCGTTTCACCAGATCGTAATAAGCCCGCGTGGCGGCAAGGCGATAACTCATGCGCGAGGAAAGGCTTTCCATTTCGGCCGCCAGCCCTGTCAATTCCTTCAGCAACTGGCGTTCCTGGTTCACGCCCCCGGCGGCGGCGGTGCGGGCGATGATATCGGCCAACAGGCGTTCGGCGGTGGCAAGTTGGGGGCGCATCCTGCGCGCTTCGGGCAGGGTCAGCAGCGCCATCATGCGATAGGTGCTGATTTCCAGTAATCGTTGCACCATGCGCCCGGCGGCCCGGCTGTCCAATGCTACGTCATGCATCAAGATGCGGCTAAAGCCATCTTCATGAAGGCGGAAATCGGTCCACACCCGGGCGCGGCCACGCGACATGAAGCTACCGGCCATGGTGTTGCCCCCGAACAGGGCGGAAATATCCTCGATACTACGCTCGGGTGCTTCTTTCGGCTCGATGACCAGATGCGTCGCCACCAATACCTTGCCCGGCATTTCCAGCAGCCAGTCCACCGGCAGGCGGCGGATCACCGGATCAGTGAAAGGGTCCGCCGGGTCAAGATCACCGGGTGTTGAAAACAGGTAGGACGAAAACTCCGTATGCCGCTCCCAGCGAAAGCAGATGTCGCCTTCGGGGCTTTCCAGGGTGGTGGCGAAAAAATCACGTCCCATTTCCGGCGTCGCAGCACCGCATAGCCGGCAAAGGCTCTCGACATGTTCGAAATCGGCGCGGTAGCCGTCTTCGCCGGAAACCACGGCCAGATAGGACGCCCGGATGGGCGCGCGCAGGGGCTCATAGGGCCGGGCACGAATCTCGTCCGCCAGCGCGGTGCGCAGCGGGTGCTCGGAAAGCGGATAGAGTGTGGTTTTTTGCTCGGTCATGCTTATATTTATAAATCCTAATGTATTTTCCGTCCCCGGCAAAGCCCAACCGGTTGCGGCGCCGGGCCGGGCCGTGGGATAGTCTGCCCCACAACCAATATCCGTCGATACCACACCCTTATGACAGTTCAATGAATGGAACCCCCCAGATGTCCAACCGCGCCACCACCGACGAGCTGTTTTTCACCAAAACGGGCATGGACCCGGACCGCATTGAAGGTGTGGTCGGCGATGCGCTGAGCGGCGCCGACGATGGCGAGCTGTATCTGGAGTATTGCCAGTCTGAAAGCCTGGTCTTTGACGACGGCCGCCTCAAGGGCGCCAACTTCGACACCGCACAGGGTTTTGGCCTGCGCGCGGTCTCCGGCGAGGTTACGGGCTATGCCCATGCGTCTGAGTTGAGCGAAGCCGCCATCAAGCGCGCCGCCGAAACGGTCAAGACCGTGCGCCGCGGCCATGGCGGCACGCTGGCCGAGGCGCCCACCGGCACCAACCGCCATTTATACAGCGACGAAAACCCCCTTTCCGGCATGGCCTTTGAGGAAAAGGTCAAGTTGCTGGGTGAAATAGATGCCTACATCCGCGCCGCCGATACCCGCGTCAGGCAGGTTTCCGTATCCATGGCCGCCAGCTGGCAGGCGATTTCCATTATGCGGCCCGAAGGGGCAACCACCGCCGATATCCGCCCCCTGGTCAGGCTCAACATTTCCGTGGTCACTGAGGATGGCGAGCGCATGGAGACCGGATCGTTCGGTCACGGCGGGCGCACAGCATATGAAGAATGGGTTTCTCCCGAAAACTGGAAACACGGCGCCGACGAAGCGCTGCGCCAGGCGCTGGTGAATCTGGAAAGCGTGCCCGCCCCTGCCGGTGAAATGACGGTGGTGCTCGGCCCTGGCTGGCCCGGCGTCATGTTGCACGAAGCCGTCGGCCACGGCCTTGAGGGAGATTTCAACCGCAAGCAAACATCCGCCTTTTCCGGCCTGGTCGGCGAACGGGTCGCCGCACCTGGCGTCACCGTGGTTGATGACGGCACGATTGAGAACCGCCGTGGTTCGCTTTCCATCGATGATGAAGGCACACCGACATCGAACACCGTGTTGATTGAAGACGGTATTTTAAAAGGCTACATGCACGACCGCATGAACGCGCGCCTCATGGGCCAAAAGGCCACCGGCAACGGACGGCGCGAAAGTTATGCCCACAGCCCCATCCCGCGCATGACCAACACCTTCATGCTGGCAGGTCAGCAAAACCCGGAAGAAATAATCCGCTCAACCAAGAACGGCCTCTATGCCGTTAACTTCGGCGGCGGCCAGGTGGACATCACGTCAGGCAAGTTCGTCTTTTCATGCACCGAGGCTTACCTGATTGAAGACGGCAAGGTCACTGCGCCGGTCAAGGGTGCCACCCTGATCGGTAACGGGCCGGAGGCGCTGAAAGAAATATCCATGATCGGCGATGACCTCAAGCTCGACCTTGGCGTCGGTACCTGCGGCAAGGATGGCCAGGGCGTGCCCGTGGGTGTCGGCCAGCCGACCATGAAGATCGATGCCATGACCGTCGGCGGCACGGCGGCCTAGGCAGTCGTTCCCCCGTCTTTCAAAACTGTCAATCCGTTCGGAAAAAAGCCATAATACGGTCAAGTTTAAGGGTGCCTGACTGACCGGGGAAAACCGTGGAACTGTTACCATCGTCGTTGCGGATTGGTTTGCCCAAAAGCAAACTTGCGTCCCTATACCAGAAAAAATTCGAGGCTTACCGGACTCTATCCACCCTCTCTGCGCTCGCCTGCGCTTTTCTCGGGCTATCCCTATTAAGCTGGGATTATGCCGTGGACCCGGCCCATGTCGCCGATACCGTTCTCTTGCGGTTTTTACTTGGTGCCAGCATCCTGCCGCTTGGTGTTTATATCCACCTTGCGCGCTGGCGTGCCTATGAATTGCCGGTTTTCACGGCGGTCATCATCATCTCGGAAATGATATTCGTTCTTACCATGAACCAGCTGGACAACGGCCATGCCCTGGGGTCCGGTGCATTTATTTACTGGTTTCTTTTCGTGCCAATTATGGGCGCGGGGTTCTCATTACGAACCAATATTTTTGCTCTTTTCGTTATACCGTTTCCACCCTTGATTATGTATCTCGCCGGATACGCCCCCAACTTACCGGTGGCGGTGCATATCGTTTATTCAGTTTTTTCATTCATCGTTGTTTCCTTTGTTGTTTTTTTGAGTAACCGGCTGATCATTAACCTGCTGGTCATGCAGGAAGACCTAGCTGCGGCCAGAGACAAAGCCGTGGCGCTTGCCCATACCGACCCGCTAACCGGGGTCAACAACCGGCGGGCATTTTTCCTCAACGCCGCAAAAGCACTGGCTCATGCCCGGCGTTACAAGCAGCCCTTGTCAGTGGTCATGCTGGATATTGATCACTTCAAGGTCGTGAATGATACCCACGGCCACGCGGCCGGTGACGAAGTGCTTAAAAAAATAGCCGGACTTTGCCAGCAGGCGTTCCGCGAGGTCGATATCATTGGCCGCATGGGTGGAGAGGAATTTGCTGTTTTGCTGGTGGGTGCATCCGGCGAGGATGCCCTGCCCGTCATCGAACGGTTGCGCATCAATATCGTCAACGCCAGAACACTAACCGATGGCAAACAGGTTTCGGTAACCGCCAGTTTCGGTATTTCCGAATACGAACGCGGTGACCAGACGATTGAAAAATTGCTGTCGAAGGCCGATGATGCCCTGTACATTGCCAAGAAACAGGGACGCAACCGCGTGATTAAGGCCGAAAACTCCTGAAGATTGGAGCATCCTCCAGCCGAAAGCAGGGCGGCATATCGCAGGCTAATATGGGGCCACCCTTAGGCCCACCGGAGACATAAGTGATGGTTAACCACAATCCAAAGGCCCACCAGCGCGTTGCCGATATTCTCAGCCACCTGGGCGAAGACAAGCAACAACGCCTGATGGCCGACCTGGCCGAGCGTGACGGCGCAGCGGCAGCACAGGTGCAGGAAAGGATGTTCACCTTCAAGGACCTCGTGCGCCTTGAGGGACCGGATATACAGCTTTTGCTGCGCGGTATTAATACGGCCGACCTTTTGCTGGCGCTGAAGGGCGCGCCGCGCAACATCGTCGATCTTTTTTTCTCCAACATGTCGCAGCGCGCCGAACGCATGCTGTTCGAAGACATGGAAGCCCGCGATGCACAGGGGCCGGTGACCGACGATGAAGTCGCCAAGGCCCGCGCCGCCATCGTTGTCTTTGCCAAGGTGCTGATTGATTCCGGGCGCATTACGCTGCGCGATGAAGGGGAAATCTGGCTGCGGTAACGTGCAAGCGACAGCGTAGCTTAATACGCATACTCCCGAAACACCGGATCAATATTCTTTTTCCAGCGCCGTTCATAGGCATACAAAAGGTCTTCGGCCGGCGTCAGCCCGCTTTCGACAATCTGGAACAACGGCTTGAGAAAGCGGCTTTCATCCAGCCCCACACTATCGAGGCGCGCGCGACGCACCAGGCCTTCGTGCGCAATGTCGAGCATGTCGGTGGCGATGGCGTCCACATCGGTGCCCCGAAACGGGGTCTTGAGCGCCATCTTAGGCACCGCGTCGCGCATTTCCATAACCTCCTGGGCCGACCAGTCCTTGACCAGTTGTTCGGCTGCGTCCAGTGCGTTGGCATCATACAGCAGCCCCACCCAGAGCGCGGGAAAGGCACACAGGCGGCTCCACGGCCCGCCGTCACCGCCGCGCATTTCGAGAAACTTCTTGAGCCGCACCTCGGGAAACGCCGTCGTCAGGTGGTCTTCCCAATCCTTGATGGTCGGTTGCTCGCCCGGAAGCGCCGGCAGTTTACCGGCCATGAAATCGCGAAACGATTGGCCGCTCGCGTCGATATAATTGCCATCGCGGTAAACGAAATACATCGGCACATCGAGCATATAGTCCACATAGCGTTCGAACCCGAAGCCTTCATCAAAGACGAACGGCAAGATACCGCTGCGGTCCGGGTCGGTGTCCATCCACACATGACTGCGGTAACTGAGGTAACCGTTGGGCTTTCCTTCCTTGAACGGCGAATTGGCGAACAACGCCGTGGCCACCGGCTGCAGCGCCATGGCGACGCGCATCATCCGGGTCATGGTTTTTTCGGAATCGAAATCCAGATTTACCTGCACCGTGCAGGTCGCCTGCATCATCTCCAGCCCCATGGTGCCGCGAGTCGGCATGTAACGTTTCATAATGTCGTAACGCCCCTTGGGCATCCACGGCAGGTCATCCAGCGCCCACTTGGGTTGGTAACCAAGCCCCAAAAATGCGATGCCCATTTCGGCGGCAACGGATTTCACCTGGTTTAAGTGGGTGCCAACCTCGAGGCAGGTTTCGTGAATGCTTTCCAGCATGGAACCGGAAAGTTCCACCTGCCCGGCGGGCTCCAGCGTAATGGAACAGCCGTCCTTCATGGTCAGCGCAATAATGTTGTCGCCCTCTTTCACCGGGGCCCAGCCAAAACGCATCAGCTTTTCCAGCAACACACCGATGCCCTGATCGCCTTCGTAGGTCAGCGGCTTCAGGTCATCGAGCCGATAGGCAAATTTTTCATGCTCGGTGCCGATGCGCCATTGCTCACGCGGCTTGCAACCGGACGCCATATATTCGACCAGCTGGCGTTTTTCGGTAATGGGTTGAGTGGCATTCATGGAATGGGTGCTTTCTTAATTGATTACCAGCTATGCGTGACGGCCTGCAAAACGGCCAGCGCCACTACCGATGCCGTTTCGGCGCGCAAAATACGCCGCCCCAGCTTGACCGGGGTAGAGATAGGCTTATCAGCCAGCCAGTCAAGCTCGGCGGGCTCAAAGCCGCCCACAGGCCCGACCAACACGCCAGTGGGGGCGGTTTCGTTCAGGGCGGCATCGGCCAGCGATGGCGCTTTGCCGCGCTCGTCACAAACGAACAATTTGCGCCCGGCAGGCCAAACGTCGGGCAGCTTTTCCAGCGCCACGGGTTCTATAATTTCCGGGATGGTCAAACGCTCGCACTGTTCGGCGGCCTCGATAACCTGGGCGCGCAGACGTTCCATCTTGAGTTTACGCACTTCGGTGCGCCGGGTGATGACCGGCACCAGCCGCTCAACGCCCAGTTCGGTCGCTTTTTCGATAGCTATGTCGAGACGCGCCTTTTTCAGCGGCGCAAAGGCAAGCCACGGCCCCGGCTCCGGGGTTTGTTCGCGCAGCTTGCGCGCGAGCGCAAGCTCAACCCGGCCCTTGTCCCGCGATTCAACTTCGGCCAGCCATTCGCCATCCCTGCCGTTAAACAGCGCAAGACCTTCACCAGCCTGGACCCGCATGACATTGGCCAGGTAATGCGCCCGCGGGCCATCCAGGGTGCAGGTTTGCGCACCCGAAAGCGGCTGCGTCACATAGAGCCTGGCTTTCCATGGTGTTGATGTGTCAGGTATTTTCGAACGATTTTTCATGGCGCTATCATATAAGACCGAGACCGGGTTTGCCAGCGGGTGCGCCGGTGGCGTAAAACAGGGGCCATGCCCAGCCGCACCGAAACCAACACCGAAAGCCACAGCGCGGCCCACAAGGCCGGGGCCACGGATATCCGCCTCGAAAGCGCGCTTATTCGCATCTTGCCCACTGGCTGGAAACCCTATGGCCTGTTGCTGCGCCTCGACCGCCCGGCGGGCTCATGGTTGTTGCTGTTGCCGTGCTGGTGGTCGGTAGCGTTGGCGTCACCGGGGTGGCCGGACTGGAAGCTGGTAGGGCTGTTCTTTATGGGTGCCTTCATCATGCGCGGCGCTGGCTGTACCTTTAACGATATCATCGACCGAAATTTTGACGCCCAGGTGGCGCGCACCGCGTTGCGCCCCATTCCCAGTGGTCAGGTCAGCGTGAAAAGCGCGTTTGTGTTTTTTAACCTGGTCTGCCTGCTTGGGCTTATCGTGCTGTTACAGTTCAATAGTTTTTCCATCTGGCTTGGCGTGCTGGCACTGGTGCCGCTGGCGGTTTACCCGTTCATGAAACGCTTTGTCTATTTCCCGCAATTGTTCATGGGTTTTGCGTTTAACTGGGGGTCGTTGCTGGGCTGGGCGGCGGTTAACGGTTCGCTTTCACTGGCGCCGGGGTTGTTGTACCTGGCGGGCATTGCATGGACGCTCGGTTACGACACCATCTATGCGCACCAGGACAAGGAAGACGACATTGCTGCCGGGGTTAAATCGCTGGCCCTGAAACTGGGCGACAACACGCGCCCGTGGCTGGCGGTGTTTTATGGCATATCCATTTCATTAACGGCAGCAGCCGGTTGGGCGGCGGGCTTGTCGTGGTTATTTTACGTGGTGCTGGCGGCGCCCGCCCTGCACCTGTTCTGGCAGGTGACAACGGTGGATCTTGACGATCCAAAGGATTGCCTGGCCAAGTTTCGCGCCAGCCGGGATTACGGGTTGCTGGTTTTTGCCGCCATCGCTATCGGGCAGGTGGTGCGATAAACCTATTCCGCCGCTTTTTCCAGATAGGCCGCAACATCAACATCGTCGAGCTGATCGGGACGCAGGAACTTTTCAGCGTAAATTTTATGCACGCCCGATTTCAACAGCAAGGCAAACAATTCCGGGTCGATGTGCTGGTCTTTGACCATGAACGACAAAATTTTGATGCTTTCGCTCAAGGTTTTCGGTTTCTTGTAGGGCCGGTCGGCGGCGGTCAGGGCTTCGAACACATCGGCCAACGCCATGATGCGCGCCGGTATGGACATTTGTTCCTTGGTCAGCTTGCGTGGATAGCCCGTACCGATAAGCGTTTCGTGGTGTGAGCCAGCATATTCCGGCACCCGTGATAATTGCTTCGGAAACGGCAGCTGCTCCAGCATTACCACCGTTTGGGTGATGTGGTTCTGGATGATGTAACGGTCTTCCGCCGTCAACGTGCCACGGGCGATGGACAGGTTGTACAGTTCACCACGATTGAACAGGTGCTCGGGAACGTCCATCTTGAAGCCGTATTTTTCAGGATCAACAATATCGTAGGCCCCGTCGCGCGGGAAAATATGGTCGTCCCTGTCGGCCAATAGCGTTTCCTCGGCTGGTAACGGCTTGGCCGGTGTACGCTCCTTGCGGATTTGTTCTTCCTGGGAAATGCCGAGGCGGTCATCCAGCGTGCGCCGCCATGTGCGCGTTCCAATTTCCTTCAGGCGTTCCACCTTGTCATCGGCCATGAACTCACCACCGACATTGCATTCGGCAACGAAGTGGAATTCGTCATCAAGGGTCGCCAGCGTTTTATCGAGCGTTTTCTTTAATTTTGTTTCATCGCCACCCTGCGCAACGGCCTTCCAATATTCTATTTCGGCATCGCGTTTGAGTATTTCAAAACGCATCCGAATTTCATGAACGCGGTCATAGATGGTTTCCAGTTTGGTTGCCTTATCGACCACATATTCCGGCGTCACCACCTTGCCGCAATCGTGCAACCACGACGCCAGATGTAGTTCGCGCATGCCGTTTTCATCAAGGTTGAAATCCTTCAACTCGCCATCGCTGCTTTCGCAGGCGGCCTCGGCCAGCATTTTCGCCAGCTCAGGCACCCGCGCGCAATGGCCGCCGGTATAAGGCGACTTGGCGTCAATGGCACCACCCATGACAATGATGAAGGAATCAAACAGGCGGCGCATGGCGTCGATAAGAAGCTGGTTGTCCACGGCAACTGCGGCCTGGCTGGCCAGCGCCTCGATCAGGGGCTGCATTATTTTATTGAACGCAATAACGGCGCCGGTTTCATTGTCCAGTGCGTTAAGCAGTTGCAGCACGCCGATAATTTCGCCGGAATGGTTTTTTAGCGGTACCGTCAGGAATGATTTAGAACGATAACCTGTGCCTTCGTCAAACTTCTTGGTGCCGGAAAAATCAAACGTGGTGTCTTCGTAGGCATCAGTAATGTTTACCGTTTCGCCGGAAAGCGCCACATGGGTGGCAATGTTGTGGTGGTTGGGCTCGCCCGTTTTAATGTCATGCAAGGACAAGGGCGGAAACGCGATGCTTTCTCCGGTGGTGCCACCCTTGGCAATGCCGAGGGAATCGGTGCGCATAATTTCAAACGTCAGCAACCCACCATCGGGCTCGGGCTCGAATACAGTTTCACCTTCGCGCTCAACCATGCTCCCGCACAGGTAAAGGGTGCCGCCATCGGCGTTGCACATGGTTTTGGCTTCGATGAGGATCATTTCCAGCAAGCGGCTGTGGTCGCGTTCGGCAGACAGCGCGATGCCGATTTCCACCAGCCGGGCATAATCCGGTGTGGTTGCTGGCGGTACTGGGCTTTTGTTGTCTGGCGCCATTATTCCTGCCTTGGTCGTGGGCCGACCTTTGACCTGGGGCCTCCCGGGTCGCTCATTAATACGTGGATATGATTTAAGCACCGTTAGCGCCCAATACAAAATGTTATCCAGAACAGAAAACCGCCAAATATTGCGATTTTTGGTTGAACAACGCTCAAAACGGTTGAACAGTGCCTCATGGCTTATGCATCCTTGAGAGATTTCATCACCACGCTGGAACAAACCGGCAATTTGGTCCGGGTTTCGGCGCCAGTTTCACCCGAGCTGGAGATGACCGAGATCCAGACCCGCCTGCTGGCCGAGGGCGGCCCGGCGGTGCTGTTTGAAAACCCCGTTCGAACTGACGGCACCCCCTACAACACCCCGGTTCTGGTCAACCTGTTCGGCACCGTCGAGCGCGTCGCCGCTGGCATGAACCGCAAACCCGGTGAGCTGCGCGAGGTTGGCGAAATGCTGGCCTTCCTGCGCCAGCCTGAACCACCCGGCGGCTGGCGAGAAGCCCTGGCCATGGTGCCGTTGATGAAGTCGGTCATGTCAATGAAGCCAAAGACGACCAAAAACGCACCGGTTCACGAGGTCGTGCTGGAAGGCGATGACATCGACCTTTCCCAATTACCCATCCAGACCTGCTGGCCGGGTGAACCGGCACCGCTGATTACCTGGGGGCTGGTGGTCACCGGCGGGCCCGAACCCGAAACGGACAAACGCGACAGCCCTAATTTAGGCATTTACCGCATGCAGGTGACGGGCAGAAACACCACCTTGATGCGCTGGCTACATCACCGCGGTGGTGCCCAGCATTTGGCGCGCTGGCGCGAAAAAAACAATACCCCCATGCCGCTGGCCGTGGTTATCGGGGCTGATCCCGGCACCATTCTTGCCGCTGTGACGCCGGTTCCTGACACACTTTCGGAATACCAGTTCGCGGGGCTCTTACGCGGCGAAAAAGTGGAGCTGGTCGATTGCAAGACCATTCCGTTAAAAGTGCCGGCGCAGGCCGAGATCGTTCTCGAAGGCCATGTGTCATTAACCGAGACCGGTGCCGAAGGCCCTTACGGCGACCACACAGGTTATTACAATTCGGTCGAGGAATTTCCGGTGTTTACCGTTTCGGCCATCACCCGGCGCAAAGACCCGATTTATCTTTCCACCTTCACGGGCCGCCCGCCCGATGAACCGAGTGTGCTGGGCGAGGCGCTGAACGATGTGTTTGTGCCGTTGTTCGTGCAGCAGTTTCCCGAAGTCACGGATTTCTGGTTGCCGCCCGAGGCCTGCTCATACCGCATCGCCGTGGTTTCCATGAAAAAGGCTTACCCCGGCCATGCCAAACGCATCATGATGGGGGTGTGGTCATACCTGCGTCAGTTCACCTATACCAAGTTCGTCATCGTGGTCGACGAAGACATCAACGCGCGCAACTGGAAAGACGTCATGTGGGCCGTTTCCACCAACGTGGACCCGGCGCGCGACGTCACCATGGTCGAGAACACACCCATCGATTACCTGGACTTTGCCTCACCGCAGGCAAGCCTGGGTTCCAAAATGGGCATCGACGCCACCACCAAAATCGGCCCCGAAACCAGCCGCGAATGGGGCACCAAAATCCGCATGGATGAAAAGGTGGTGGAAAAAGTATCATCGATGTGGGATGAACTGGGCCTGCCGGGTTCCGGCAAGCCCATCTGGAAATAAACCTCATGAATGAAAACCTGAACCTGCTGGAAGGCCTGGTTAAAAAGGCCCAGGCCCAAGGCGCCGACACCGCCGATGCGGTGTTTGTCGAGGGCACATCGCTTTCGCTGACCTGCCGGTTGGGTGAGGTAGAGCACCTTGAGCGTTCCGAGGGCCATGACCTAGGTCTTCGCGTTTTTGTCGGCCAGCGCCAGGCCATCGTTTCCTCCGCCGACACGGACGAGGCCACGCTCAATGAAATGGTGGAACGCGCCGTCGCCATGGCGAGAAGCGTGCCCGAAGACCCCTATTGCGGTTTGGCCGAGCGCGAACAGTTATTCAAAGGCAAAGCCCCCGAACTCGATATGTTCGACCCGCTTGAGCCCACAGCCAGCGAGCTGGAAGCCATGGCGCGGCGGGCCGAAGAAGCGGGCCGTGCGGTCAAGGGCGTGACCAATTCCGAAGGTGCTGATGCGGGCTTTTCCAAAACGCGCGTCGCACTTGTGGCCTCCAACGGTTTGGCCGAGGCTTACGAACGTTCCGGTTTTCATATCAGCGCGTCCGTGTTGGCCGGCGAGGGCACGGCCATGGAGCGCGATTGGGATTACACCGCCGCTGTGTGGGCCGAGGATATGCGCGACCCTGAAGAAGTGGGCCGCATGGCGGGTGAATATGCCGTTCGCCGGCTGGGCTCGACCAAGGCACCGTCGGCCACCGTGCCGGTGGTTTATGATGCGCGGGTCGCACGTTCGCTTATCGGCCACCTTTCCGGCGCCATTAATGGTTCATCCGTAGCGCGCGGCACATCTTTTTTGAAAGATAAAATGGGCGAGGCAATCTTTGCCCCCGGCGTCACCGTGGTGGACGATCCGTTGCGCCAGCGCGGCCTGCGCTCGGCGCCGGTGGATGATGAAGGTATCGCCACACAAAAGCGCAACATTATTGAAAATGGTCATTTGAAAACCTGGTTCCTTGATCTCGCGACATCGCGTCAACTGGGCCTGGAAACCACCGGCCATGCTTCGCGTGGCATATCCAGCCCGCCGCACCCGGGTGCGACCAACCTTTACCTTGAGCCGGGCAGCCAAACGCCCGAACAGCTCATCGCCGAAATTGAAGACGGCTTTTTTATCACCGAGCTGATCGGCATGGGGGTAAACGGCGTGACCGGTGATTATTCGCGCGGTGCCTCGGGCTTCTGGATC
The DNA here is from genome assembly GCA_965602455.1 of uncultured Thalassospiraceae bacterium. Lineage (GTDB taxonomy): Bacteria > Pseudomonadota > Alphaproteobacteria > Rhodospirillales > Magnetovibrionaceae > CBFCYL01. The sequence continues at coordinate 14,926 of CBFCYL010000022.1, forward strand.
AAGGGCGGCGAACTGGCCCAGCCGGTCAGCGAGATGACGGTGGCCGGAAACCTGAAGGATATGTTCAAGACCCTGACCCCGGCCAATGACCTGACCTTGCGCTACGGCACCGATTCGCCCTCAGTGCGCATCGACGGCCTGACCATCGCCGGGGTTTGAGCCAGCCCATCTTGGCCCATATTGGCTCTGGCCAGTTCACCATGCTACATTTTAAGCTGGAAAATCAGGGGATTTCTTAAACTTGGCAACCACACCCGAAAAGCACGTTGCCACCCACGTCCTGATGGGACGCTTGTGGCGCGAACACATTCGTAATTACGTGGGCTGGCTTGTGCTGGCCGTTGTGTGCATGGCTATTATGGCCGGCGCAACAACCCTGAGCGCCTACCTGATGAAGCCCATGGTCAACGACATTTTCATCAAAGAGAATAAAGACATGCTGTGGGTCATCGGTAGCGCCGTGCTGGTAACGTTCGCGGTCAAGGGCGTGGCCCATTATACTCAGGCTATATTGATGGCATTTGTCGGCCTGCGCATCGTTGCCGACATTCAAAACCGTCTTTATCGGCATTTAAGCACGCTTGACCTCGGTTTTTTTCACGAAAACTCCACCGGCTCATTAATCAGCCGCTTTACCGTCGACATCCACGCCATGCGGATTGCGACAACGCACTCCATCACCGTGTTTGGCAAGGATTTGTTATCACTGATCGGGCTGGTGGGGCTCCTCTTCTACCTTGACTGGCAACTGGCCTTTGTCGCTTTCTTCGTTTTCCCGTTGGCGGTGCTGCCCATCGTCAAGATTGGACGGCGCATGCGCAAGGTCACGACCACTTACCAGGTAGAAACCGGCCTGTTCACCACCCTTCTTGAGCAAACCTTCCAGGGCATTCGCGTGGTCAAGGCATATGGCATGGAAAGATATGAGCAAACACGCATCGCCGAGCTGGTAGAAGGCCTGTTTAAAACATTCTTTAAATCAAATCGCACCCGTGCCCTGAACAGCCCCATCATGGAAACACTGGGCGGCGTGGCGGTGGCGGGTGTCATTTTTTATGGCGGCTCGCGCGTCATTGATGGTGGCATGGATGCGGGTTCGTTCTTTTCGTTCATCGCTGCGCTGCTGATGGCCTATGAACCGATGAAGCGTCTGGCTAACCTGAACGCCACGGTGCAGGAAGGCCTGGCCGGCGCCCAGCGAACCTTTGAGGTGCTGGATCGCGAAGCGCGCATCAGGGACAAGGCGAATGCGGCGGCGCTGAATCAAGGCGCGGGCGAAGTGCGTTTTGAAAACGTCGCTTTCACCTATCCTGCCCCGGACGCCAGCACACACATTGCCGGGCCGGCGCTAAAGGGGGTCGATATTACCGTTCCGGCGGGAAAAACCGTGGCATTGGTTGGCGCATCCGGCGCCGGTAAATCAACGGTCATGAACCTGGTGCCACGTTTTTACGAGGTTGATTCAGGGCGTGTACTGGTGGACGGACAAGATGTGCGCGATGTGACACTGGCTTCCCTGCGCAGCGCCATGGCGCTAGTCAGCCAGGAAGTAACGCTTTTTGACGACACGGTGCGCGCCAACATCGCCTATGGCCGCCCCGAGGCCACCGATGCCGACATTCGCGAGGCCGCCGAAAACGCCGCCGCGCTGGAGTTTATCGAATCGCTTCCCGGCGGTTTCGAAACCCAGGTGGGCGAACGCGGGCTCAAGCTTTCGGGTGGCCAACGCCAAAGACTTGCCATTGCGCGAGCCATGCTGAAAAACGCCCCCATCCTGCTGCTCGATGAAGCCACCAGCGCGCTTGATACCGAATCCGAGCGCCATGTGCAGCGCGCCCTTGATGGCTTGATGAAAGGCCGCACGACGCTGGTTATTGCGCATCGCCTTTCCACCGTTGTGCACGCAGACCTTATTTATGTAATCGGCGAAGGCCGGATTATTGAAAAAGGCACGCACACTGAACTGCTGGCCAAGAACGGTGCCTATGCCAACCTATACCAGCTTCAGTTTGCCGAGGATCGCAAAGGTGGGCACGGTAACAAGGTCTCGGCGCACACCACTGCGGATTCAGGGACAGGCTCAGGTGCGACTGTATAAACGCGTTTTTGAAACCAACTGGGCGCAAAAAGCCGTCTCGTTTCTGGCGGCATCTTACCTGCGTTTTGTACGCGCCACCGGAAGTTGGGAAGTGCGCAACTGGGAAAATATCCAACGCCTGCTTGACGCAGACCAGCCGGTTATCCTTTGTTTCTGGCACTCGCGCCTGATCGCCAATGCCTTCGGCTGGAAATCCGACAAAGCGCTTCACATGCTTTCCACGCCGCACCGCGATGGCAAACTGGCGGCCATGACCTATAACCGCCTTGGCGTTAAAACTGTTTGGGGGTCCACCCGCAAGGGCGGGTCGGGGGCCGTGCGCGGCCTGTTAAAAGTGTTGAAAGGTGGTGGTGTTATCGCCATTACACCCGATGGCCCACGCGGGCCGCGTCAGCGCATGAACAAAAGCGCAATCGATATCGCGCGTATGGCAGGCGCGACGCTGGTGCCCATCACCAACACCATGACGCGAGCAAAAATGCTCAACACATGGGACCAGATGTTAGTGCCATTGCCGTTTGCGAAGGGGCTGTTCGTGGTTGGTGAACCGCTGGCCGTTCCCAAACGCGCTGATGATGCGGTTTACGAGGAAATCCGCATCGAGATGGAACGTCGCCTTAACGCCATAATGACCGAGGCCGACCGCGAAACGGGCATCGACACGCCAGAGCCCGCAGTGGTGAAAACCGAGGGAGCACAAACGTGATCCTGACCCTTTACCGCGCTGCCTCAACACTGGGCGCACCGTTGATCCGCCTTTACCTGAATCGCCGCATGGCGCAAGGAAAGGAAGACCCGGTTCGTTTTCATGAACGCCTCGGCCAAAGTGATACTGCGCGACCGAGCGGAAAACTGGTCTGGATGCACGCCGCCAGCGTTGGTGAAGCCCTTTCGTTGCTGCCGGTTATTGATCGCATCCGCACCAGTCATTCCACATGGTCGGTGCTGGTGACCACCGGCACCGTAACGTCGGCGCGGCTGATGGTGGAACGGTTGCCCGAGGGTGCCATCCACCAGTATGTTCCGGTTGACCGCGTTGCCTATGTGCGCCGCTTTCTGGAACACTGGAAACCGAACCTCGCCATTTGGGCAGAATCGGAGTTCTGGCCCAACATGGTTATTGAAACCCGCGCCGCAGCCGTGCCCATGGCGGTGTTGAACGGGCGAATGTCGGCACGGTCTTATGCCAAGTGGTTAAAATACCCTTCCATGATCAAGCGCATCCTTTCATCTTTTCGCCAGGTGTTGGCACAAAGCGAAACCGATGGTGAACGTTTTCACGAACTGGGCGCTACACACGTGGAAACGCCGGGCAACATCAAATATGCCATGGATGCGCTGCCGTTTGACGAGACTAAATTTAAGCAAATGCAAACTGCCATCGGCGAAAGGCCGCTGTGGCTGGCCGCGTCCACCCACCCCGGCGAGGAAGCCATTGCCGCCAATGTCCACAAAACGCTGGAAAGTGAACACGCAAACCTGTTGACCATCATCGCGCCGCGCCATCCCGAACGTGGCCCCGCCATTGGTGCCGAATTGACAGCCGGTGGCTTGTGCGTGGCGCTGCGTTCTCGTGGCGAAGACGTTACGCCAGACACACAAATTTATATTGCCGACACCATGGGCGAAATGGGCCTGTTTTACCGCCTTGCCCCCATTGTCTTCATGGGCAAATCGCTAGCCAGTGGTGGCGGGCAAAACCCGATGGAAGCAGCGGTTCTGGAAACGGCAATCGTGTTCGGCCCCGATATGAACAATTTTGAAGACATGGCCCTGAACCTGCTCGATGGCGGTGGCGCTGCCCAGGTTGCGGGTGCGGCGGCGCTGACGACGACACTGGGCGCCCTGCTGGATGATGATGAAAAGCGCACCCGCATGGCAACCGCGGCAAAGAAAGTCAGTGAGCACCACCAAGGTGTGCTGGAACGGGTCATGACCCTGCTTGAACCTTATTTTGAAAAAGACGTGGGAGGAATGCCATGAAAACGCCTTCCCACTGGTATGACGATGGCGCACTGGCCCGTGTGCTGGCACCATTGGGTTGGTTATATGGGCTTGCGGGCACCCTTCGTCGGGGCGCGGCGCAGCCGTGGACAGCGCCGGTGGCGGTGGTGTGCATCGGCAACCTGACGGCTGGTGGCACCGGCAAGACCCCGGTGGCGGTAGACATTGCCGCCCGCCTCAAGCGCCGCGACATCAAGGCCCACCTGCTGAGCCGCGGTTACGGTGGCACCGAACAGGGGCCGACCTGCGTAGAGGCGCAAAGCCGTGACTGGCGGCGTTTTGGCGACGAAGCCTTGTTATTGGCCCAGGCTGCGCCCACCTGGGTGGCGGTTGATCGCAAGGCTGGCGCCGAGGCGGCGTGCAAGGCCGGGGCTGGCGCCATTATCATGGATGACGGGTTCCAGAACTCACAATTAACAAAAACACTGTCTATTATCGTCGTCGATGGTGGCGTCGGCTTTGGCAATGGCCGCCTGATTCCGGCCGGGCCGTTGCGCGAAACGCTGGCTGACGGGCTGGCCCGAACTGATGCCGTGGTGGTGATGGGTGAAGACCAAGCGGGTGCGCGCGAACGCATTAACCAGTTGGCGCCCAACCTATCCGTATTTGCCGCCGAGCTGGAACCCCTGAATGCGGACGCCATCAAGGGGAAAAAGGTTTTTGCCTTCGCCGGGATCGGGCGACCGGAAAAGTTTTTTGATACCTTGCGTAAAGCGGGCGCCGATGTGGTGGAAAGTCGCGCCTTTGGCGACCATCACCCATATGAACTGGGCGAAATTGAAGCCATCATCAAGCGTGCCGAAGCCATCGGTGCGGTGCCCATGACCACGGCCAAGGATGCCGTAAAGCTGACACCTGAACATCAGGCAAAAGTTGAGGTTCTGGATATTTCCATCCGCTGGGAAAACGAAAAAGACATTGAGGCGTTTCTGGAACGCATAGGACCTAGCCCCGCCAAGGCAGAACCGATTGCGCCCGTAACCTATAAAAAAGCAAGCCCGGTTTATTTTATTTCGGCGATGGCGACGTACGCGGGTATTTTCCTTATACGCCTGTTGCCGCTGGACTGGGCCAGTGCACTTGGCGGTTTCATCGGGCGCCACATCGGCCCCCTGCTTGGCGTCAGCCGCATTGCCCGACACAACCTGAAAGCTGCCTTCCCAGAGTCCAGCGCCGCCGAAATCAACGCTATTCTTGCCGACACATGGGAAAACTTGGGCCGCACGTCTGCCGAGTTCGCAATGGCCAGCCGGCTGAAACATCGCATCACCATCGAAGGCCTTGAGCACCTTGAGGCCGTACGGTCAAACGGCAAGCCGGTTTTGTTTTTTACCAGCCATCTAGCGAATTGGGAACTGACTCCCTTAATGAGCGATATTTTTAGTATGCCCATTCACGGTTTTTATCGTGCCCCCAACAACCCTTTCCTGTTGAATTTATTCGCGGGACGCACAACGGACGGCGAATTGATTCCCAAAGGGGCCGCTGGTGCCAGGCGAGCGTTTTCATTACTGAAAAAAGGTGACGCCCTCGGCATTTTGATCGACCAGAAGCAAAATGACGGCATTGCGGTGCCCTTCTTCGGGCGAGATGCCATGACCGGAACGGCCCTGGCCGTATTTGCGTTGCACTTTGAAAGCCCCATTGTGCCATTTCAAGTGGTGCGCGAGGAAGGTGCGCATTTTCGCGTCATTCTGCACCCGCCCCTGAAAGCGGAAAAAACCGATGATCGGGAAAAAGACGTCTTTGACATCATGCAAAGCGCCAACGCTCACATTGAGAGCTGGGTGCGCGAACACCCCGGCCAGTGGTTATGGCTGCACCGGCGCTGGCCGGATTCCTGATTCCTGTTCAGGCCTTTTACTTAGGCATAGGCCCCGTCAACAGCATTGGATCGAGATGGGTAAACCGCCACGTCAGCCCCCAGTGCAGGTGCGGGCCGGTGGTGCGCCCGGTGTTGCCGACGCGGCCGATCACATCACCTTTCAACACCCGCTGGCCGGGCTTGACCATAATCTTGTTCATGTGCGCATAAACCGTGGCCACGCCCATGCCATGGTCAATCATCATGGTTTTGCCGGTATAAAACATATCTTCATGCGCCAACGCCACAACGCCCGCTGCCGGGGCGTGGATAAGGGTGCCCGCGGGGGCGGCAATATCAACCCCGTTATGAGGGTTTTTTGGTTTGCCGTTGAGCACCCGTTGCGACCCATAAACGCCGGATATGGGCCCCGTTACCGGCCACTGGAAACCTTTTATGAAATCATCGGCCTCTGTGGTTGAGGCCCGCACTTCGCCGATCTTGTAATTATCGTCCTTGATGCGCGCCACGTCTTCGGGTTTGGGGGTGACCTTGCGCGCGGGCAGACCTTCAATTTTCTGGATATCGTATTCACGCGCGCCAATAACCAGTGTTTGCATTTCAGCACGACCACCCGGCTGGACAATTTCAAGGCTGGTCACGGGCTTGGCGTTGCGCCCGAAGCCGATAACAAAGGTGCCGTTTTTAGAAACGGCGACCGCTTCGCCACCCAGCTTGACCGTAGAGCCCGGCTGCACGCGACCGAACGCCAGCCCGCCTTGAATGAACTGGCCTTCCATCTTTACTTCTGCGGTTGCCGAAAAGCTTACCAGCAACGCCGTCAGCAAAATAAACACCCTCACAACAATTCCCCCTGCCGACCATCGGGCTTTCTGGTGGTTTTCTTGGGTCTTGGTTTAGGCCTTTGGCCTGTGCCCGTCACCTGTGCGCTAACCGCGCCATCGCTAAAACGCATTGCCACTTCATCGCCCGCACCCAACACAGCCGCGCGGATAACGGGGGCGCCTTCGCCATCCGTGACCAACGCGAAACCGCGTTCCAGCACGCGCTCATACGACAATCCATCTAACAAGCGCCCGGCATTAACGATGCGCGCACCCAATACGCGGTTAAACCGCACCGAAGCGCGGCCCAATTGCGCCCAGCGCCCTTCTAAGCGTTCGCGCCCATATCCCAGCAATGCTTTGGGTGAACGAATGTGTTCGCTTTGCTCAGCCAACCGTTGATAACGCCGCGCCACGCCGGCTTTAAGGCTGGCGTCGAGACGCCGGGTCGCGCCATCAAGGCGCTGGTGATTGGTGCCCAACCGCCCCGCCAAATCAGGAAGGCCGCGGGCCAACCCTTTAAGATGCTGTTGGTGTCCGCCCGTCAGGCGCACCGCGGCACGCACCAGGCGGGCGCCAACCTCGGTGACCTCGGCCAACAGTTCGCTTTTAACCGGTACCGCCATTTCGGCCGCCGCCGTTGGCGTTGGGGCGCGCAGGTCGGCGGCAAAGTCAATCAAGGTGGTGTCGGTTTCGTGACCCACCGCCGATATTAAGGGAATTTCACTGGCCGCTGCCGCACGGACCACCGTTTCCTCGTTAAACGCCCACAGGTCTTCCAAAGAGCCGCCACCGCGCGCGATGATCAGAACATCCGGGCGGGGTATTTTGCCGCCCTTTTGCGTGGACAGGGGTAAGGCATTAAACCCTTCAATGGCGGTCGCGATCTCACTGGCCGCCTCCTTGCCCTGTACGCGCACCGGCCAAACCACCACATGAAGGGGAAAGCGATCCTTGATACGGTGCAGGATATCGCGGATCACCGCCCCGGTGGGTGAGGTCACCACGCCGATGACGGTGGGCAAATAGGGGATGTCGCGCTTGCGGTCTTCATCGAACAGGCCTTCGCGGGCCAACATCTTTTTGCGATCTTCCAGCAGCTTCAGCAGCGCGCCCTCGCCCGCCACTTCCACGGCGTCCACCACCAGCTGGTAGCGCGAGCGCGGGCCATAGGTGCTCAGGCGGCCGGTGGCGATGATTTCCAGCCCGTCTTCGGGTTTGGTGGCGAGGCGCCCCGCCGTGCCCTTCCAGCAAACCGCATCCAGCGTCGCGCCTTCGTCCTTGAGCGAGAAATACAGGTGCCCGGAATGGGCGCGGGTAAAGCCCGTAACCTCGCCGCGGATGCGTACATAGGGGAATTCGTCCTCGATCACCTGTTTAATCAGGGTCGAGATTTCCGTAACCGTATAGATTCCAGCGACGGAATCGCCAGAATCACTGGAATCCGGGTTTTCTTTGGTCGGGTTGTGGGTTGGGTGTTCACTCATATCCAACAGTATGTATGATACAAGGACGGGCGGCAAAACAAGTCCGAATTTAACCAATCCTGAGGAGGCTGTATTTTCATGAAGGTTCTTGTAGTCGGTTCCGGCGGTCGCGAACATGCCCTGTGTTGGGCCATTTCAGGCTCGCCCAAGTGCAAGAAACTGTTTGCCGCGCCCGGCAATGCCGGGATATCTGCGGTTGGCGAATGTGTCGATATCGCCGCCGATGATGTGGCCGCTATCGTCAAGTTCGCTATATCCGAAAAAATAGATTTCGTCGTCGTTGGTCCCGAAGGGCCATTGGTGGCAGGGCTTGTGGACAAACTTGAAGCCGCCAACATCAAGGCTTTCGGCCCCAGCCAGGCGGCAGCTGCCATCGAAGGCTCAAAAGGCTTCATGAAAGACCTGATGGCAAAATATGGCATCCCCACCGCCAAGTACGGACGCTTCAACGAACCGGACGCGGCCAAGGAATACATCCTGCGTTGTGAGGAAAAAATTGTCGTCAAGGCCGATGGGCTTGCTGCGGGAAAGGGCGTCATTTTGTGTCACAACAAAAACGAAGCCTATGCTGCCATCGACCAGATCATGATCGAGCGCGCCTTTGGCGGCGCCGGTGACGAAGTGTTGATTGAGGAATTCATGGAGGGTGAGGAAACAAGCTTCTTCGCCCTGGTCGACGGCAAGAACGCCGTGGCGCTGGCTTCCGCACAAGACCACAAGGCCGTGCACGAAGGCGACACCGGTCCCAACACCGGCGGTATGGGCGCTTATTCCCCGGCGCCGGTTGTGGACGCGGCGATGGAAAAAACCATCATGGAAACCATCATCAAGCCCACCGTCGATGCCATGGCCAAGGAAGGCTGCCCCTACAAGGGTGTGTTGTTTGCCGGCCTGATGATTACCGCGACCGGGCCGAGGGTGCTTGAATTCAACGCCCGGTTTGGCGACCCTGAATGCCAGGTGTTGATGGCGCGCCTGCAATCCGATGTGCTCGACGCCCTGGTGGCGTGTGCCGATGGCAAGCTCGATAAGGTAAAAATAAAATGGTCAGACGATACCGCCCTGGTGGTGGTCATGGCGGCCAATGGTTACCCCGGCCACTATAACAAGGGCACCGAAATTAACGGTTTTGAAGCCGCCGCAAAAACCGGCGCCATTGTCTTTCACGCCGGAACCAAAGCCGATGACGGCAAGATTACCGCCGTTGGTGGGCGTGTGCTGGGCATTACCGCAACCGGCAAGTCGGTCAAGGAAGCGCAGGAAAAGGCCTACAAGGGCGTGGATGCCATCGAGTGGACGGATGGTTTTTGCCGCCGCGACATTGGCTGGCGCGCGCTGAAGCGCTAATCTCAACACAACACAGGATATTATTATGGACGAGCAAGCCCGCACCAAGTTGGAAGCGGCCGCCTTTCGCGGCCTGGTCAAGCACCTGCAAAAACGCACCGACGTGCAAAACATAGACCTGATGAACCTTGCCGGGTTCTGTCGCAACTGCCTTTACAAGTGGTTGTTGGCCGCAGCCGAGGCCGAAGGCGTTGAATTGACTAAAGAAGCGGCTCAGGAACAGGTTTACGGCATGGCCTATGGTGAGTGGAAAGCCAGCCACCAGACCAAGGCCAGCGATGAGCAGATGCAAAAGTACGAAGAAACCAAGCCCCTGCACGCCGAGATCAGCGGGCATAATTGATTAATTGTTATCAGATTGAGCGCAGCGGGCTTTCTGATCGGCTAGGTATTGCTGCGTCGTGACGGTTGCCCGGCCATGAGGCTTTCGGTAAATGCTGGTGAAGATTTTGCAATTCTGGCAATCATCGGGATAATCATCTCGCCCGTGTTGCTCAAGAATGGCTTTATATCGTGGATTTTCCGGTGACAATATCTCACGAAGCGACGTGGTTTTGGTATCGCCGATAATCAACCCCCTGCCCACCGCACGGCAGGCACAGGCATTGACCTCACCGTTGGCCAGCACCACAGCGCCGCCATAAAGCATGCCGCATGGCCCGGTCATCGGCACGGTAGGGCCAACAAGGCGAAACCCCATATCCAGTTGATCGACATCTTGCTTTGAAATGCGCCCACCCCAGCTATCAAAATCCGTATGGTTTCCGCTCCAGGAAAAACCTTCAACATTTTCTGCAACCCGCCTGACGACGGCAAGGAGATCAGATTCATGGAAGCCTTCATCTGGCGCGCTAAACGGAGACCACCTGAGGTTATAGTCCGCCATGATGAACGAACTCACCCTGCCAGCAAACCCGGCACCATGATCCGCTAAGTAATTCAGATTATCCAGCAAACGACGGTATTGAACTTTCGAACGTCCGGTAATTTTGTGAAAGTCTTCCATATCGCTGCCGTAAAGGCTGATATACATCCGCTCAAGCTTTTTGGTTTGTGATAGGCGCTGTAATGTTGCTTCTGAAGCAGAAATCAGGTTAGTGATGAACTCATAGCCTTTAATGCCGGAATGGTTTTCCAGGAATTCTATTTTTTCTATAAAATGTTTATCAATAAAAACGTCACCGGTTTGCGGCGTCAGGAATAGGTATTCGTGGCCAAGGTTAACCAGCTGGTTGATGATGTTGATAAAGTCATCATTTGCCATTACCACCTTGCCGTCTGTTTTATCCTTGTAGGCACAAAAAACGCACTCAAGGTTGCAAACGCCGCTGATTTCTACAGTGGGATGCCGCCCAATTTCCACATATTCCTGGCCCAGCCATTTACGAAGGTAAATGCGTGCCGCGCGCTTATAATACTTATATTCGTGATAAAAATTCATCGTTATATTGTGTCCTGTCAGCGTCGCTGGCGAAAGAACGCCTTAAGCAATTCACCGCACACGCCTTCGTTGATACCGCCGTAAATTTCCGGCTTGTGGTGGGCGCTGGCGTGTTCAAAAATGCGCGGTCCATGGTCGACGCCGCCGGACTTGGAGTCATAGGCACCGAAATAAAGCCTGCGGATGCGCGCCGCCGAAATGGCCTGTGCGCACATGGGGCATGGCTCCAGCGTCACATATAAATCGCAGCCACTCAATCGACTTGAGCCTGCCTTCGCCGCCGCCTCGCGGATGGCCAGCAGCTCGGCGTGCGCCGTTGGGTCGTCGTCGCCTTCGGTGCGGTTGGAAGCGTGAGCCAATATCTCGCCCGAGGCACCGTCTACCACGACGCAGCCCACGGGCACCTCGCCGCGTTCAAACGCGCCTTGGGCTTCAACGATAGCCGCTTCCATGAAGGTTTCGCTTTGTTCAGCCATGATGGTGGGAACTTGCGGGCTTTGCCCTGTGCCGTCAAGTGGGCCGTCGAGCGCGCTGGACACAACCCCGGACCGGGGGTAGCGTTGGGCCATGAGCACCAAAAATCCAAAAACAGCGACAAAGGATCTGGTCACCCCGGTCATCGGCATCACCATGGATGCCGAAGGCCCCGGTGGGTTTTCCAAATACCCGTGGTATGCCATCCGCCAGAACTACATCAGCGCGGTGGTCAGCGCCGGAGGCCTGCCGTTTTTATTGGCCCACGAGCCGGATTTGCTGGACCTTTACCTCAGCGACCTCGATGGCCTGATCATCACCGGTGGCAGCTTCGACGTCGACCCCGAGCTATATGGCGAAAGCGTTCGCCATGAAACCGTGACCACCAAACCAGAACGGACCCACATGGAAATGGCGCTGTTAAAAGGCGCCATGGAGCAGGACTTACCTGTCCTCGGCATTTGCGGCGGCCAGCAATTGTTGCACGTGGCGCTGGGCGGCACACTGGTGCAGCACATTCCGGATGAAGTTCCCGACGGCCTGACCCACGAACAACCCAACCCACGCCATGAAACTGGCCACGATGTTAAAATTGAACACGGCACCTTGCTGCACGACATCATCGGTTTCGATGAAATCAAGGTCAACAGCGCCCATCATCAAGCGGTGCGCGATGATGCGCCAGCCGCTATCGTCAATGCGCGCGCGCCCGACGGTATCATCGAAGGTATAGAAGCCCGCGAACTTACCTTTTGCCTTGGTGTGCAATGGCACCCGGAGTTTGAGATTACTAATTTTGATACCCGCCTTTATGCCGCCTTTGTTGACGCTGCGCGCACCTATGCCCACGAGCGCGAAGCATGGCTCGCGGAACACGGCGAATGAACGCAGACAAGGCTGACCAACCAAAAAAGGGCGAACGCATTGCCAAGTTGATGGCGCGTGCGGGGCTGTGTTCGCGCCGCGATGCCGAACGGTGGATAACCGACGGCCGTGTACAGGTGGATGGCAAGACCATATCAACCGCCGCAATCATTATTGACGACCCGGCGCGCATTTCCATAGATGGCGCGCCAATGCCCCAGCCCGAAGCGCCGCAAATGTGGCGATATCACAAACCGGCGGGGCTGGTGACAACCCAGCGCGATGAAAAAGGCCGTGCCACGATTTTTGAAAAACTGCCCCAGCACCTACCGCGCGTTATTTCCGTTGGCCGCCTTGACCTCAACACCGAAGGCCTGTTGCTGTTGACCAATGATGGCGGACTGGCGCGGGCGCTTGAATTACCCAAAACGGGGTGGGTGCGTCGATACCGCGTGCGGGTTTATGGCACCGTGCGTGAAGATGCGCTGGCCAAGCTCAAGGACGGCATCACCATCGACGACGTGCGTTACGGCTCCATCGAAGCTAAACTGGAAAAACGCACCACAGCGAACGCCTGGCTGGAAATGTCGTTTGCCGAGGGCAAGAACCGCGAAGTGCGCCGGGTGCTGGAGCATTTAGGACTCAAGGTTAATCGCCTGATCCGCACGGCCTATGGGCCATTTACACTGGAAGGGTTGGAACGCGGTGCTGTCAAACCGGTTTCACGGCGCCACATGCGCGACAAACTGGGCGGTCTTCTGGGTGAAGCCGCCTTTGGCGGCGAGGCGGCGCGAACCAAAGCGGCGGGTCGGCCCGGACAAAAAGGCTGGGCCGCATCGAAAAAGAAAACCAAGAAGAAACCAGCGCGGCGCAAGCCTTCCACCCTTGCAGAAAAATCGCCAAAACCAAAATATAAGCCAAAACGAAAAACCGCGGCCAAAGGAAAGACGACCGCAAAATCCCCTGCAACAAAATCCTCTAGCAGAAAACCCACTGGAAAACCCACTGGAAAACCCACTGGAAAACTTAAGAGCAGGTAACGGCTGATGCGCATTGTCGGTGGAAAACTTAAGGGTCGCGCCCTGCAAACGCCTGTTGGCAACAATACCCGCCCAACTTCAGACCGCGCGCGAGAAGCCATATTTAATGTGCTGGCCCATGGCGCGGATATCCCGGCGCTGAGCGGTGCGCGGGTGGCCGATGTGTTCGCCGGAACCGGGGCGCTCGGGCTCGAGGCGCTGTCTCGCGGTGCGGCCCATTGCCTGTTTATTGAAAGCAGCTCTGATTCCCGCCGCCTGCTGAAACAAAACCTCGAAACCCTGAACCAAACCGGAAACACAACCGTGGTCGGGCAAAAAGCTGACGACGTCAGCGCGCCCCTCGGTGGCGCGGTAGACATCGCCTTCCTCGACGCCCCCTATGGGCACGAGCTGAGCGAACCGGCACTTGCGCATTTGGCTGCCACGAGCTGGTTCAAGGCCGGAACGGTGGTGGTGGTTGAGGTGGGTGCCGACGAAACCTTGTCGTTGCCCGCGGGCTTTGAGGGGATAAAGGAAAAAACCTACGGCGCGGCCAAGGTCTTGTTTTTAAGTTTCAGCGGATAGGCGCGAGCCTATTTTTTCTCTCCGAGGTACTGCCGTGTCAGTGACTTGCCCTCTTCGACCGCCGGCTGGTCAAAGGCGTTGATGCCCAAAAGCCCTGCAGCAATAATGGTTTCCAGCTCAAAGTGCATGAACAGCGCACCCATTACTTCCTCGTCCAGCTTGGCCAAGATAAACTGGCGCACCGGGCAGCCGTTCTTAACCAGCGTTTTGACCGTGGCGCGGTATTCGGCGTCCAGCAGGTCACCCATGCGCCGTGTGCTGAGGTAAGCCAGTGCGTCTTCCTTGACCAGGGCGGTTGAAATCAAGCGGCCTTTGCCGGCAACTTCCAGCGCCATCAACGTGAACATCTTATCCGGCGGGCCGTCGAGGTACAGCTGCATCTGGCTGTGCTGGTCGCGGGTGCCCATGGCGCGGATCGGCGTTGAGCCGCCACCGCCTTTGCCCAGGCTTTCAGCCCACAGTTGGCGAAACCACAACCCGAAAAAGCCAAGCCGATCCACATAGGGCATCAAAACGGTGGTGGAAATATTTTTCTTTTTCAACATCGCTACCTTGATGGCAGCGCCCACGGCGGCGTCACTTTCGCGAGGGTCTGGTGAATGCAGGGTTGCGTTCAAAACCGTGGCGGCGCCCCGGCGCACGGCGCGCCCGTCCAGCCCTGAAACCATGGCCGGAATTAAGCCGACCAACGACAACACTGAAAAACGCCCACCAATATCGGGGTCGTGATCCAGCACCGGAAGGTTCAAACGGTTAGCCAGAGAGCGCAGCGGGTTGTTGCCGGGCTCGGTAATAACCAGCGCGTGGTGCGGTGCCTTGTGGCGTCCACGCATGGCCATCAGGGCTTCAAGGCAGACAATAAACTGCGCTACCGTTTCCGCGGTGGCGCCGGATTTGGAAATCACGATGAAACCGGTTTTTTTCAGGTTTAGTTGCGATAACAACAATTCGAACGTGTCGGGGTCAACGTTATCGATGAAATGCAACTTTGGTCCACCGGTGCGCGGCCCGAAGCCGCTATCGGAAAGGGCATAAAGCGACTGCCCGCCAAGCGACGAACCGCCGGTTCCCAAAATAACCACATCGGTAAAGTTTTCACGAAAACGTGCCGCTTCGGTTTCCATTTCCGCAAGGTCGTCTACACGGTCCGGCAGGTTCAGCAGCGGTTGCGTACCATCACCGGCTGCTACCTTGAGGCCTTCAAGAATAGCCCCGGTCTGCTCCTGAAGTTCCTGGAAGTCCTGCTCGCTAAGGCCGCGATCTCCGACCTGGGCTTGAAAACAGTCCTGAATGATTTGGCGATAGAGCATGCGCGCCCTGAGCCCCCTTGTTTGCGTCGATTCCCTTTATCGAACCGAGACTAGCACACCCGCCGGTACACGAAAGCCCCCTGCCCTGCTTATTGGCTTTCCGGCAGGCCTTCTTGAATATCCGCCTGTAACCCGGTTGGCTGGCCGACGACCACAAAATCGAGCCGCTTAACATCGAGCAATTCACGAGCGACCCGGCTGGCGGTGGTCAGGTCAACGGCAGCGATATAGTCGTTGCGCCGGTCGATGTAATCAATGCCCAGATTATTCAACTGCATGGCCACCATAATACCGGCTATCGCCGAACTGGAAGTAAAACGCAGTGGGAATGCGCCGGTAATGTAGGTTTTGGCATCCGCCAGTTCGGCTTCGGTTACGCCCGATGCTGCCATCTTGCGCCATTCATCACGAATAACCGCAATGGTTTCGCCAACGGCGGCGTTTTCCGTTCCCGCCTGGCCGATAACCAGGCCAGCGTGATCAAACGGATAAATGCTGCTGCCCGCCGAATACGCAAGGCCGCGTTTTTCACGCACCTCATTATAAATACGCGAGGTAAAGCTGCCGCCGCCGAGAATATGGTTTACCACCAGGGCGGCGTAATAATCCGGGTCATCGCGTTTGATGCCACCGTGGCCGAACAAAATGACACTTTGCGGAACCGGGCGTTCGATAACCTCCATCCTGCCCGTGGCGTTGGCCGTGGTTTCCTCAACCGCTTTTGCCGCCGCCGTTTGCGGCAGGCCATCAAACGCCTTGTCCAGAAATGCCGCCAGATCATCGGCCGAAATATCACCGGCCACGCCGATGACCAGATTATCGCGCGACAGGCGCCGCGCAACAAAACCCTTCAGGTCACTTTGTGTTATGGCCGCTATGCCCTGTTCGGTCCCCTCGCTGGGTCGTGCGTAGCCGTGGTTCGGGAACATGTTTTTGAAAAACGCCTTGGCGGCGATATCGCCGGGTCGTTCCATGTTCCGGCGAATGGAAGCAGCAATCTGGCTTTTAATGCGCCCGACCGGCTCGTCATCAAAACGCGGTCTGGTCAGCGCCAGGTTCAACAATTGAGCCGAGCGATCAAGGTTTTGGGTCAAGGTGTGCAAGCGGCCCGAAAACCTGTCCTTGCCGGCCTCAAAGCGCAGGGTTATGGCGCTGTCTTCCAGTTGGCGCTGGAATTGCTCGCTGTCCAGTTCACCCGCCCCCTCGTCCAATGTAGACGAAACCAGGTTGGCCAGCCCTTCCCGACCTTCGGGGTCCAGTGCTGCGCCACCGCGAAAGGTAATCCGCATGGAGACCACCGGGTTGGCGTGGTCTTCCACCAGCCACGCAGTGATGCCGCCCGGGCTGGTCACTTCGCGTACTTCGGTCGCTGCCGCACCGCGGGGTAGCACAAACAGCAACGCGAACGCCGCCACAGCCAGTAAAGCCGGAGATGATGAGTGGCGCATCATTGCACCGCCCCACCCGGCAACAGGTGCGCCTCGACGCGGCGACTTTCCGCCCAGATGGCCCTCAGTGCCGCCATGATATCGGCCTCGCTCAGGGAACGAATACGTGCCGGCCACTCCTCTACATCGGCAATGGTATGCCCCGATGCCAGTGCACCGCCCAGCACCCAGGCGCCGGTTTTCATGTCGTCGCGAGCAAAAATAGCTTCGGACAGCATACGTTTTTTGGTTCGCACCAGTTCGCCGTCTTTCAGGCCACCGGCCAGCAGGGCTTCGACCTCCACCTTGATGGCGTCAGCCATCTGACCGAGGCTGAAGCCGGGCCGTGGGCTGGCATAAAAGACAAAGCTGGTCGGTCCGCGGCTATTACTGTTGTAGTGAACACCCACACCAACAGCGTTCGCATCTTCGACCACCATGGCGCGGTAAAGGCGCGATGTAGCGCCACCGCCTAAAATTTCCGCTAGCACTTCCAAGGCCGCCACGCGTCGCTTGTCGCCGGTGCCCAGCGAAGGGGCCAACACGTTCAACCGCCACGCCGGTTGACGCACTGCCGGGTCGCGAAGTTCAACCTGCGCCCGGGCTACGCTTGTCGGCATGGGCAAGGACACACGCTTGGTGTTATTTTTAACGGGAGGCGCGGCCTTAATGGGGCCGTAATAGCGCTTGGCCAGACGCTTGACCGTTTCTGTTTTCACATCACCGGCCACCACCAATATGGCGTTATCGGGTGTGTAGTGGCGGTGGTAAAATGCAGCTAGGTCATCGCGGGTGATGGCGTTGATGTCATCTTCCCAACCGATAATCGGCCGGCCATAGGCATGGCCACCAGGAAACAGCGCCTCGCTTAATTGCAAGCTTAGCTTGCCGTTCGGGTTGTTACCGATACGCTGAAGGCGTTCTTCCAAAATGACCTTGCGTTCGGTGTTGATATCATCTTCCTTTAGCACCAGCCCACGCATGCGGTCGGCTTCCAGTGCCATGACCATTTCCAGCCGGTCGCTGGCCACGGTTTGGTGGTAGCCGGTATAATCAAGTGAAGTGAAAGCATTTTCATTGCCGCCATTTCGCGCTACCTTCTCTGAAAAAACACCGTTCGGGTTGGCGTCCGTGCCCTTGAACATAAGATGCTCCAGAAGGTGCGCCATTCCGGTTCGCCCCTTGGGTTCATCCACCGCACCGACCTTGTACCAGATCATATGCGTGACCACCGGGGCGCGCGAATTGGGCACAACAATCACTTCAAGGCCGTTATCAAGGCGGAAGTTTTGCGGTGAAAAAACCTGGGCGTTCGCGGCTGGCGAAAAAGCCAGCAACGAGGCTAATGTCAGGAAAGAAGGGAGACGGCTCATTCAAACAGGTTATCGAGCAAGCGTTTTTTGCGCTGGTCGATGGTCGGCACTTCACCCTGATTAACGGGGCGACCGGCGGCAATATTTTCGCGAACGCGTTTTGCTTCCGCTGCCGGGTCAACCACGACGCCGTAGTCACCATCACTGAACAAGATGTTTTGCATAACGGTTTTATCTTCTTCGGAGTAACGTGTGGTTTCCTGATTTATGGCCTTGCGAATATCTGGTTCGGCCCGATCTACACCAGCAAGCTGGTAAAGCGCGGCGTGTCCGCGAGTGGATGCCTGTATGGTTGTCGGCGCTTTTTGATCGCCGACCAGAACCGTACGTGCCTGTTGACGGGTGTTATCGGCTTCACGCGTAGTTGTGTCGCTTTGGGATGGCGGGCGCAGGCCGTAATCCGGCGGCAACACCAATGGCGCACGGGTATAGACCTCGAACTCGTCAGGCGCCGCCTTTTCCTTGATCAGGGTGCGGCGCGTTTGCTCGCAACCCGCCGTAAGGGCGGTGACGGCAACCAGTACAATAATGGTAAATTTCTTGTTCATATTATTTTTATGGCGCTTTCGGCGGTTCTTGATCTTGCTCTTCGTTATTTGTAGGCGTTTCGGGCGCCGCAAACAAGGATTCCCCGATCAGGACAGCAGCCCCCCACGACAATGGCGGAATCCGCCACATTGAAGGCCGGCCAATGGAAGCCCATGGCGTGAAAATCGAGAAAATCTATCACCGCGCCAAACCGCACACGGTCGATGACGTTGCCAATGGCACCGCCGATTACCAGCCCCAGCGCCAGTTGGGTCAGCGTCGTTTCCGCCTTGGCCAGCCAACGCACTAAAAAGCCCGTAATAATCACCGCAACCCCGGTCAATGCCCAACCGCCCCAGTCGGCGCCGTCACTGAACATGCCGAAGCTGATGCCCCGGTTCCACGCCAGAACCAGATTAAAAAATGAAGTCACCTCAATAACCCGGGGCGGGTTCATAATGTCCGTCAGTACCCACCATTTGGAAAGCTGGTCAAGCACCAGCACGCCTGTGGCCAGTAAAAGACCATAATGCAACGGTTTGTCGTTATTGGCGCGCAACAGTTTCAAACGAAAACCCTTCAGGCCGTTCAAGCCGGTTTTGGTTTAAAAATTAATGATCCACGGCGTCGGCGCAACGCGCACAAACGGTGGGGTGTGTGCTAACCGTGCCAACATCGGGCAAGACTTTCCAGCAACGATTACACTTCTCACCATCGGCCATCGCCGGCACCACGGCCACGCCAACAACGTCTTCCAGTTTGAACGCACCATCAGGCGCCTCGCCTTCCAGCAGCTGGGCACCCGAGGTAATGGCGATCTCGGCAAGATCAACGCCCTTCATGGCAGAAATATGGTCAGCCGACGCATAGACCTTCGGTGCCGCCTGCAGGCTGGAACCGATGCGTTTTTCGGCCCGTTCAATTTCCAGTGCCCCGGTCACCACACGACGAACGTCGCGCACCTTTTCCCATTTTTCTGCCAGTTCATCGTCGCGCCAGTTTTCGGGAACGTCGGGGAACAGGCGGAAATGCACGCTGTCTTTTTCATCGGGGAAACGGGTCTGCCATGCTTCTTCGGCGGTAAAGCAGATAAACGGCGCCAGCCATGCGCTCAGGCACTTAAAGGTTTCATCCAGCACTGTGCGCGATGCGCGGCGCGCGGTTGAATCGGCACGTTCGCAATACAGCGTGTCTTTGCGAATATCGAAGTAAAATGCCGAAAGCTCAACCGTGCAGAAATTGTGCAATTCCGTGAACAGCGGATGAAAGTGGAAATCATCACACGATGTGCGCACAAGGTTATCCATTTCGTGCAAACGGTGCAGCATCCACCGTTCCAGTTCCGGCATTTGGCTGGGCTCAAGGCGTTCGCTCTCATCAAAACCGTCAAGGTTGCCGAGCAGGAAACGTAATGTATTGCGCAGGCGGCGATAAACATCGGCCATCTGTTTCAGGGTTTCCGGACCAAAAACCGGATCTTCCGTATAATCAGTTCCGACCACCCACAAGCGCAGGATATCTGCGCCATACTGGCTATAAACATCAACCGGCGAAAGTGCGTTGCCAGATGATTTCGACATCTTCTCGGCTTTTTCATCAAGAATAAAACCGTGAGTCAAAATTGCATCATAAGGTGCCCGACCGCGCGTGCCGCAACTTTCCAACAGCGACGAATGGAACCAGCCACGGTGCTTGTCCGAACCTTCCAGATAGAGTGAAGCGTGGGAACTCAGGTTAGGCCATTCATCGCCTTCCAATACAAACGCGTGGGTTGATCCAGAATCAAACCACACATCGAGAATATCGCTTACCTGATCAAAGTCGTCCGCACTGTGTTCAGCACCCAGAAAATCCTGCGGATCACGGGAAAACCAGGCGTCGGATCCTTCTTCGTTGAAAATATCAAAAACCCGGTCCAAAACCGCCTGATCACGAAGCGGCTCGCCGGTTTTCTTGTTCACAAACACGGTGATGGGCACACCCCACGCGCGCTGGCGCGAAACGCACCAGTCGGGGCGCTGCTCAATCATGGAACGCAACCGGTTCTGGCCCGCCTTGGGCACAAAACGGGTGTCATCAATGGCGGCCAACGCGGTTTTGCGAAGGCCCGTGGTTTCCATGGAAATAAACCATTGTGGCGTGTTGCGAAAAATCAACGGCGCCTTCGAGCGCCATGAATGGGGGTAGCTGTGCTCTATGCGGCTTGATGCCAGCAACGCACCCAGTTCAACCATTTTTTCCATGACGGCGGCGTTTGCCGGAAAGCGCGATTTCTTTTTCTTCGGCTCAAATTCCAGCACCTTGATGCCTTCGAACATGGGCACCTGATCGGTATAGCTGCCATCATCAGACACCGTGTCCGGCACGGCGAGGCCATTGGCGATGCCCAGCTCCCAGTCATCGGCACCGTGGCTGGGTGCCACGTGCACAAAGCCCGAGCCCGTATCCACCTCAACAAAATTTGCGGCCAGCATGGGCACATCGAATTCATAACCGTGGCCCGCGAAGGGATGGGAACAAACGGTTCCCTTTAAATCCGCACCCTTCAATTCCGCCTTGACGGTGTGCTTGGTAATGCCCGCGGCTTCGCAGACGTCGGCCAGTAAGGACTTGGCGACGACGATGGTCTCGCCCGCCTTGGCGGCACTTTCCTCCGCTACGGCATTGACCTCTGCCACCACATAATCGATGTCATCGCCATAGGCGATGGCGCGGTTGGCCGGAATGGTCCACGGCGTGGTTGTCCAGATAATAACACTGGCACCTTCAAGCGCCGCCTGCGCCGCCTTGGTCACCGCGAAGCGCACGAAAATGGTTGGTGAGCTGTGGTCGTGATATTCGACCTCGGCTTCGGCCAATGCGGTTTTTTCCACCACCGACCACATGACCGGCTTGGCGCCTTTATAAAGTGAGCCGTTCATCAGGAACTTGCCCAACTCACGCGCAATGTGAGCCTCGGCCTTGTTGGTCATGGTCAGGTAGGGATGGTCCCAGTTACCAATGACGCCCATGCGCTTGAACTCCTCGCGCTGGATGTCGATCCAGTGAGCGGCGAACTCGCGACATTCCTTGCGGAACTCAACGATGGGCACTTCATCCTTGTCCCGGCCTTCGGCGCGGTATTTTTCCTCGATCTTCCATTCAATGGGCAGGCCATGACAATCCCAGCCGGGAACATAGTCGGCATCCTTGCCCATCATCTGTTGGCTGCGATTAATGGTGTCCTTGAGAATCTTGTTCAACGCATGGCCAATATGCAAATGCCCGTTCGCATAGGGCGGGCCATCATGGAGGATAAACTTATCGCGACCCTGGGCGTTTTCGCGATGGCGCGCATAAAGATCCAGCTTTGCCCAATGGGCCAGCATTTCCGGCTCACGCTTGGGCAGCCCGGCTTTCATGGGAAAGTCGGTCTTGGGCAGAAAAACAGTGTTTTTATAGTCGTCGCTCATGATGTTCGTTTCATTTCTATTCTTTTTCGAGAATCTCGCGGGCCTGGTCACAATCCAGTGCGATTTGTGCCTTTAATGCTTCTACGCCGTCAAATGTCTTTTCCGGGCGCAGGTATTCAACCAGCTGCACCCGAAGGTGCTTACCATACAGGTCACCATCAAAATCGAACAGGTAAGCTTCCATCAGCTCATGGGTGCCACCGAATTGGGGGCGGTAACCGAAGCTGCCGGCGCCATCGAGCCAGCGGGTTTCCATGCCTTCGTCAATGCCCGCCTTGACCGCATATATGCCGGTCTGCACTTCGAAATCACTTTGTGTTCCGCTCAC
>CBFCYL010000023.1:0-36208 GCA_965602455.1 uncultured Thalassospiraceae bacterium
GATCAAGGGCGACTGGGTGAAACCAGGAGCCGTCGTCATCGACTTCGGGGTGAAGATTTTCGCGCGCTTCTCGAGCTTCTGCCGCGCGGTGAGTGTGACGGGCGCGACCACGCGTTTCGCGTGCGCGAAAGCGTCTCATCGGTGTGCTCCTGAATGCGTTCAGGATGTTTGAAGGGCCCCCGTATCAGCACAGCAAAAAAACACAACAAAACAAAGTCGCTATGAACAAAAACATAAATCAAAAACGTTCACGCAATCGGGGTAATTCCGGTCGTCGTGGTCAGTCGGGCGGACAGTCAAGAAGTAATGTTTTTGACAGCAATGGCCCGGAAGTCAAAGTCCGTGGAACGGCGCAGCAGGTGCTGGACAAGTACTTGCAGCTTGCCCGCGATGCCCAGTCATCCGGTGACCGTGTGCGGGCCGAAGGTCTGCTGCAGTTCGCCGAGCATTATTATCGTGTCATCAACGCCGAGGGCCAGAGTGCGCCGGTTGCCGCATCGGCAACACCGGCAGAACAGGGCTCTGACCAGAGTGAGCCGGCTGAGGCGGTTGTTGAGGTTGCGCAACCGGTCGGGCAGCAAGCCGCTGATACAAACGAAGGCAATGAACCTTCAGCTGAAAAAAAGAACCGGCCCCGTCCGCGGCGCACAAACGGGCGCAACAAGCCTGCTAATAAAGACCGTGACGGAAACAAGGCCGAAGCCGCTTCCGCCTGATCAGCTTTTCAATTGCAATATATTACCGGGTTTTATACCACCGTTTATCGTGACGTGGGCATAAACGCCCATTTGCGTGTGGTTGAAGTGCGTTTTCAGCAGCTTTAATATATTGATGTCACGCGCTGCCGTGGTGGGGTTGACGAGGGTTGCCGCACAGCGCCCGGTTAATTGTGTAAATCGGATTTCCGCCTCACCCAGAACGGCGCTTTTGCCGACCCAGTCATTTTCTGCCCACGGCTTTGCGCCCTCCAGCCAGACGTTGGCGCGAAAACGCCGCGGATCAATTTTTCCAGCCTCCGTGCCTGCCGCTTTTTCCAGCGCCGCCACCGACGCCAGGTTGAGGATGGATATTTCACCCTTCAGGGTATCGAAAAAACCAGGCCCGTCAGCCTTCACCAGTTTGGTTGCGGTTTCACCATCAAGGCCCAGTCGCCGGCAGACATCAGCCTCCAGCGCCTTGCGCCCGGCCGGATCATCCATCGTATGGGGGCAGGAAACCTCGACCAACGCTTCTTGCTTTTCCAGCACATGAAAGGTTGCCTTGGGCTGCCACGCGCCGGTCATGGCGTTGCCCGCTTTGCCCAGCGCCCATTCGCGGTCACCGGGAATGCCCCGGCCCGTTACCAAATGGGCGTTTTCAAGCGTTTCACCGGCTAGGCTTTTGACCGGATAGCGAAAAAGGCTGTGAATGTGCAATGGCCTGACCCCTGTTTTTTTACCCCGTTTTGCCACGTTTTACCGCGTCGGCGACTTGCGAAGCCCGCCGGATGGGACATATTAAGGGAGAAGGCAAACCACCACCAGAGGGGCCCGCCAAAAACGGGCGTTAAGTCGATGGATTTAGCAAAGTTTTCAGACCGTTCACAAGGTTTCCTGCAGGCCGCCCAGACACTGGCGTTGAGGGCCGAACACCAGCAATTGACCCCGGCGCACCTGTTGAAAGCGCTGCTTGATGACGAGGAGGGCCTGGCCTCAGGGCTGATCAAGGCCGCCGGCGGCGACGCCAAAAAGGCCCTCAAGGACGTTGACGCCGAGCTGGCAAAATTGCCCAAGGTGACCGGCTCCGCCGCCCAGATGGTCATGGGCACCGAACTGGCCAAGGTGCTGGACCAGGCAACCCAGGTTGCCGAGAAGGCGGGTGACAGTTTTGTGACGGTCGAGCGCCTGTTGCTGGCCCTGACGCTGGCCGCCGGAACGGAAGCCGCGCGCGTGCTGGCTGACGCCGGGTTAACGGCGTTAGAGCTCAACCGTGCCATCGAGAACGTACGCAAGGGCCGCACCGCTGACAGCGCCAACGCCGAAGACGCGTTTGATGCCCTGAAGAAATACGCCCGCGACCTGACGGCCGCTGCCGCCGAGGGAAAGATAGACCCGGTAATCGGTCGCGACGAGGAAATCCGCAGAACCATACAGGTGCTCTCAAGGCGCACCAAGAACAACCCGGTCCTGATTGGTGAGCCCGGCGTCGGCAAAACCGCCATCGTCGAGGGGTTGGCCATGCGCATTGTGCAAGGTGATGTTCCAGAGACTCTGAAAACCAAGCGCCTGATGGTGCTCGACCTCGGCGCGCTGGTGGCGGGCGCCAAGTTTCGCGGCGAGTTTGAGGAACGCCTCAAGGCTGTGTTAAAGGAAGTCGAGGCGGCCGAGGGCGAATTAATTATCTTTATTGATGAAATGCATACGCTGGTCGGTGCCGGTGCGGCGGAAGGCTCCATGGATGCCTCAAACCTGATCAAGCCCGCGTTAGCGCGCGGCGAATTACACTGCGTAGGCGCCACCACGTTAGATGAATACCGCAAACACGTTGAAAAAGACGCTGCCTTGGCACGGCGCTTTCAACCGGTGTTTGTCAGCGAGCCAACGGTGGAAGACACGGTTTCCATTTTGCGCGGCATCAAGGAAAAATACGAACTTCACCACGGCGTACGCATTACCGATGGCGCGTTGGTGGCGGCGGCTACGCTTTCCAACCGCTACATTACAGACCGTTTCCTGCCCGATAAGGCCATCGACCTGATGGACGAAGCGGGCTCGCGCCTGCGCATGCAGGTGGATTCCAAGCCCGAAGAAATCGACGAGCTTGACCGCCGAATTATCCAGCTCAAGATTGAGCGCGAGGCGATCAAGAAGGAGACCGATAAGGCATCGAAAGACCGGCTTGAAACGCTCCATGTGGAATTGGTAGGGCTGGAAGAACAATCATTAAGCCTGACCGGCGAATGGGAACGCGAAAAGGACGCCCTGAAAGGGGCGACGCGCATCAAGGAACAACTGGACCAGACGCGGGTCGAGTTGGAAAAGGCCATGCGCGAAGGTGCTTACGAAGAAGGTGCTTACGAAAAAGTGGGCCAACTGCAATATGACCGCATCCCGGCGCTGGAAAAACAACTCGCCGATGCCGAGGCGACGGAACAACATTCCATGCTGGAAGAGGCCGTGACCGACGCCCACATCGCCTCCATTGTTTCGCGATGGACCGGCATACCGGTGGACAAGATGCTTGAATCCGAGCGCGAAAAACTGCTGGCCATGGAAGACGTCTTACGCCACCGCATTGTTGGCCAGGAAGAAGCGCTTGGTGCCGTTGCCAACGCCGTCAGGCGTTCGCGTGCTGGCATACAAGACGCCAACCGACCCATCGGCTCATTCCTTTTCTTAGGGCCAACCGGGGTCGGCAAAACGGAACTGACCAAGGCGCTGTCTGAGTTTATGTTCGATGATGAGCACGCGCTGATCCGCATTGATATGTCTGAATATATGGAACGCCATGCCGTGTCGCGGTTGATTGGCGCGCCGCCGGGCTACGTGGGCTACGAAGAGGGCGGGGCCTTGACCGAAGCCGTGCGCCGCCGGCCTTATCAGGTGGTGCTGTTCGACGAGGTGGAAAAGGCCCACCCCGATGTGTTTGATATTTTGCTGCAGGTGCTCGACGATGGACGCCTGACCGATGGCCACGGCCGCACGGTGGATTTCCGCAACACCGTTATCATCCTGACGTCTAATTTGGGCGGCGAAATCCTCGCCAATCAGAAGGAAGGCCAGGATTCGGACAAGGTTCGTGCCGAGGTTATGGAATCGGTGCGCGCTGCTTTCCGGCCCGAGTTCCTCAACCGGCTGGACGAGGTTATTTTGTTCCACCGCCTGTTTGAAAAGCATATGGGCGACATTGTTGATATCCAGTTGACCCGCGTTGAGGCTCTGTTGGCGGATCGCAAGATCACACTTTCGCTGGACGGCGCCGCCAGGGCGTGGCTGGCCGAGAAGGGGTATGATCCGGTATATGGCGCAAGGCCGCTCAAGCGCACCATTCAGCGCGCTTTACAAAACCCGCTGGCCGGGCTGATCCTTGAAGGAAAGGTGAACGATGGCGACGAAGTCAGCGTTTCAGCGGGCAAGGATGGGCTGAGCATTAACGGTGAAGACGTTTCCGCCGAGGCGGCTTAAGCGGCGGCGTAAGGCTGCCTAGCCTACCGCGCAAAGTGTGGTCTCAAAGTTTGCGTTGCCAGCGTTCCATTGATGCAACTGGTACAGGGGTTTGCCGTCAAATTCCGGTTCGAATTCGCCAAGCCGGTTGTCAGCCGGTAACGATGGCACGCACGACGCCCGGCAGGTTTCCAGCTGCACGCTGTAGTCGCGGTGCATGTGGCCGCAGAATAAATGCACGACCTGTTTGTGCTGAGCGACCAGTTCCATGAAGGCATCGGCCAGGACCGGGTCATCAAACTGGAATGGGTATTTCGACGTGGTGACCTCGAACGGCGGGTGATGCATAAACACCGCGGTGGGCTGATCGGGCTGTGCCTTGAGCAACTCATCCAAAATGCCAAGCCGTACCGAACAGGTGGTGCCAATATTGCTTTCGCGGTGGTGGGTATCCATAGCGATAAGCCGCACCGGAAATTTGTCGATACTGTAAATCAGGAATCCACCGACCGGCTCTGCACCGTTAAAATTCTCCAGTCCAGAAACCATGTTTTCAACGATGTCGCGATTGCCCAGTGCAAAATAGACCGGGACGGTGAGGTCCTTTAGCACGGCGTTGACGGTTTCATAGTATTGCGGCAGTCCGCCGTGGGTGACATCTCCCGTATGCATCACCAGATCAGGCTTTTCATCCAGCACGTTGATGTGCTGAACAAAGGCTTCCAGTGCCTTGATGCGATCAGAAAACTTGGGATCCTCGGCATCAGGCAGGGTGATGTGGGTATCTGAAATTTGTGCGATTAACATCGATTTTATATCGCTCGAGTGGCCGCCAGGAGCAAATGTTCAGGGCGGGTGAAATGGAATGAAGGTGTATCAAAGAAAAGCCGCGCGACCTGAAGCGGTGCGCGCGGCCCTAGTACCTTACGGAAAATTCCGAACGCCTTACGGCTTTTTCGGGGTTTCGTAGGGAATTTCTTTCTGCCACTCGACCCATTCGGTCTCGTAGCCGACGTAACCCTTTTCGTTTACCGGCATCTGCTTCGTTGTGTAGTACTTGGTGTGACCATCGGGAACCGGATCTTTAGCGTTAACATTACCCATAATTCAACTCACTTGTTGTCTTGTTAAAATCTGAGTCGGTTATCTGCAGCACCGCAGACCATCCTGACCCATCACGAAGATTTCTCCTGCCTTAACCATGAAATATATAGGATGAAGCATCCGGATGAAAGCAGTTTTTTGGCAGGAAAACATCAATATATCAAATGGTTAGCTTAAATTTCATGCGTTTCGCCGGCACCCTTTAAACAGGGATTTTGTTGAGCGCTTTCAACGATTCGGGCTCCTCGATGATCGCCCCACCGGCTTCGATTTCTTCGTCGGTGGCGTCGCGAACAGACAGAACTTCAAGTCTGAAAATCACTTCGCGCCCACACAAGGGGTTGTTGCCGTCAACGGTTAGCGTTTCTTCGTCCATACGCGTGACGACAAAATTGCGGGGCTCGCCTTTTTCGTTTTCCGTAACGATGGTGGTGCCGATTTCGCGGTAATCCTCGGGAACGTTTTCAAGGCGGTCTGTAAAGACCAGCGATTCATCCCGGGGGCCATAAAGCTGATTGCAATCGACCGGCACCTCGATGATGTCGCCTTTGGATTTACCTTCCAACTGATCGGTGACGGTGGAGGCAAGCACGCAGTCGCTGCCCTGAACGTAACCGATCGGGAATTCGACTCCGACGAGAACGGCGCCCGTCTTTTTGTCGATTACCTTGTAGTTGAGTTCAACGAACTTATTATCTTGGATAACTTCCGTCATATTATTGCCAATCAGTTTTTTAGAAAACAGAAGCCCCAAAAATCTTGACTTCATCTTTATCGTTGTAGCCGAGAACCAGTCTGCCAAGCCACTCACCTTCTTTTTTAGTGCTCCTGACCCGGTACAGAACGGATACATGTTCGCCACGGCGGATGATGCCGAGATAGTCGTATACTTCGGAAAGGCTTCGCGCGAGATCGCTTTTCGCGAATTGTTTCCCGACCTCAATTTCATTCAAGCCCTCAATCAGGCTGTAATCAAAATTGCGGATAAATTTTCCATACTTTCCGTCGTTAGATGCCCGGACAAGTTCCGTCCACATCGGCTCGGCGCCGGCCAGAATCTCTTCATCTGATAGATCAATAATGTTCATGTGTGTCCTCAGTTATGCTGGAAAGAAAAGTTTGCGGGGGCATAAAAAAAGATCAACACGGTAATGCTGATCTTTTTTTAAGTCCCCGGCAGAAGCTCTAAAGTGAACTCCTGCCGGTGTCTTAAACATTACTCGGCTGCAGACAATTCGCTTTCGTCGAGCAAGTGATACAAGGGTGCCTTCTCCATGGTGTATTCGCCGGTCTCCGGATCACGACGGGACACGGTCAGAACGTGCCAGTTTTCGTCATCCAGTTTCATGGCGTCACCGCGGTAGTAGTAACCCGGCCAGCGCGTTTCCTTGCGGAACAAAGTGTGCTGCATCACGCACTCGGACGTACGGTGACGGTGCTTGATTTCCCAGGCACGCAGCAGCTCGTGAAGATCTTCAGCCGCAATTTTCTCAAGGTCTTCTTCCATGATCTTGAGTTTCTTGAGGCCGATTTTCAACAGCTTGTCGTTGGTCATGTAGTTAACACCAAACCCACCACAATATTCATCCATCAGCTTCTGCAGACGGTCGAGAGACTGACGCGGTGTGTGGTAGTTGGGGTTGACGTTACCGGCCACGACTTCATTACGAGATACCTTGTAATGTTCGAGCGGCCTGAAGACCTCTTCCATGAGTTTGTTGATCTGCTTGTCGGAAACCCGGATACCTTCGGCTTTACCGTCGTCGATGTACTTACAAGCAGCTTTCGCAGCAATGCGGCCTTCGGTGAACGAACCGGAAGAGAACGCGTGTGGCGTACCGCCGACTGCGTCACCGGCACCAAACAGGCCTTCAACGGTCATCATGCGGTTGTAACCCCACTGATATTCTGGCGGGGAAATGTCTTCCGGGCCAGAGCACCAGGCGCCACTGCCGGTCGCGTGTGAGCCCATAACATATGGCTCAGACGTGGTCAGTTCCGGGTTTTCGTTCTTCGGGTCGACGTCGGTGGCGGCCCACAGAACGGCCTGGCCAACGGTCATGCCGAGGAAGTTATGCCAACCAATTTCTTCCAGATGCGGGTCTTGGAACGAGTGCATCGTGACCATGTGGATCGGACCGCGGCCAGCGTTTACTTCGTTAATAATAGCGTGGTTACGCAGGCAGGTCGGGATCGGACGGTGGGTGGCGTGGGAAAGTTCCGGATCCAGATACTCCTTGCCGACCATTTCCTGAAGGGCCGGGAACCACTTGGATTCGTATTCTTCACCGTATGCGTTCTGCGTGTAGGTCTTCAAGTGCAGGAAGTATGCGCCCACCGGGCCGTAACCATCCTTGAAGCGAGCCAGAACGATGCGGTTTTCCATCTGGGTCATCTTTGCGCCGGCGTTGATCATCAACGCGTAAGCTGAACCGGACGACCACGGCGCGTACCACACGCGCCCGGAGCCTTCACCCGTGGAACGCGGCTTGAAGATGTTGGAAGCGCCACCGGCACCACAGATCACGGTCTTGGACTTAAACACGTGATAGTCACCGGTGCGGACATTGAAGCCTACGGCACCGGCAATGCGGTTTTCCTTGGTTTCGTCCTTCAGCAGGTGGGTGATGCAAACGCGGTTGTAAACCTTGTCGGCCGAGTTTTTCGCGGCTTCGGCTACGAGTGGCTTGTAAGATTCACCGTGGATCATGATCTGCCAACGACCTTCGCGCAGGTAAGAACCCTTTTCCTTGTCGCGCATGATCGGCATGCCCCACTCTTCGAACTGGTGCACGGCAGAATCGACGTGACGCGCCATGTCAAACAGCAAGTCTTCACGAACCATGCCCATCAGATCGATGCGCGCATAATGCACGTGGTCTTCCGGGTTGTTCTCACCAAAGCGGGTGCCCATGTAGCAGTTAATCGCATACAGGCCCTGGGCAACAGCACCGGAACGGTCGATGTTGGCCTTTTCGGCAATGATGATTTTCTTGTCCTGACCCCAGTAGCGGGCTTCAAAAGCGGCACCAGTACCACCAAGGCCAGCACCGGCGACGAGAATGTCGATATTGTCTTCGACGACAGTTTTGTATGCCATTAGTAGTATACCCCCTTCTTCATCTCGAGTTTGTTAGACTTCAAGGTGTGGATGTCACCGTCATCCATGCGGATGTACTTCGGCTCGTTATACAACAGCTGGCTGTCGCGCTGCTCCTGCGTCGGTGGAGGCGCATTCTTGAGGTGCGGGATTGCCGTTCCCCAGGGCTTCGTGGTGATCGGCGCCAGCAGGTTCATGTCTTTTTTGCCGTTGCGGAACTTAATACGCCAGGCAATGACACCCTTTTCCTCGTCACGGTCAACGCGAACGCTGTGGCCGAGCGGTGCAAAGTCAGCGTAGCCACGAACATCAATGGCATGTTGCGGGCAGGCCTTCACGCAGGAATAGCACTCCCAGCACATATTTGGTTCGATGTTGTAGGCACGACGATAGGTCTTATCGATGTGCATGATGTCAGACGGACAGATATCAACACAGTGTCCGCAGCCATCGCATCGGGTCATATAGACAAAAGTAGGCATAATTCGTTTCCTCTCCTGCTCGTTCTTACGAACAATTCGGGTTGAGTATTAATAGTGCTGGGGCTGCTCGCGCTTGATGCCGGGCCCCATGTTGGGTGGGTTGCTGCCCATGTATTCTGGGATATCAGGAAACCTTTTCTGCAATTCAGGATCCGTCAGGTCGCCTATGGTCGGCAGGTTCTGGTTGGAACC
Source organism: uncultured Thalassospiraceae bacterium (assembly GCA_965602455.1). Classification (GTDB taxonomy): domain Bacteria; phylum Pseudomonadota; class Alphaproteobacteria; order Rhodospirillales; family Magnetovibrionaceae; genus CBFCYL01. Next base: position 9,021 of record CBFCYL010000023.1, read on the forward strand.
ATCAGCCTTGAGGACACGCTTTTGGAAAGCGGCAGCAGGTTTGAAGAACATGTGAGCGAACTTCGACCACATCACGCCAGCGAACAACACGGTGGCGGCAATGATGAACAGGCCTAGGAACACAGTTTCCAGGGCACCGCCACCAGCTTGCAGGAGCGACCAGACAAAACCGAAGGTCGTGGTGCCCAGCAGCGACAGAATGAACATGTCGGCGCGCACGATGCGATACCAGGGAACGCCTTCGGCCGCGACATCAACGCGGATAAAGAACCAGAACCAGTAACCGCCGAACATAACCATGGCAGCGCCCAGGTGCCACAGCTGCGACACGATGGTCGGTGCGGCGTTGCTCGGGTAGGCGAACACTAGGGCGATGGTCGTCACGATGAACAGGATGAACCCGTACATGGTGAACAGATGTGAAATACGGCGTTTTGGGTTGCAGAACTCACCGGAGGTCATCACATCGACAACACCGGTACTGACGGCAATTCCGACCATTTCACCGGCGCCGAGCGTACGCTCGCGGTCGGCTTTGGCCTTTTCTCCCTTTTCGAAGAAGTACTGAGCGCTTTTCTTGTGGACCATATCCAAAATGGTGCCCCCCACGACCAGGATGAACATCAAGATGACATAACCCTGTATGACGTTGAGCGGGATGATCGTGACAAGATCGGCGAAAGGATTACTGGCGAACATTAATTTCTCCCCTGAAGAAGTCGTAACTTGTTGAAAAGTCAACAAACAAAAGGAATATCCTTTTTATTAGCAAGGTATTATATGAATGAATCATCATTTTACAATCAGGAAAGTCGGACCACCCGCAACAAAATGAAAAATTGACCGCGCCAGACAACATATATGAAAAACTTTTTATGCTTTTCAGCAAGGTATGAACAACACTAGATAAATTACGAGCTAAGGGGCGTGCCACCACAACCACACCCTAATAAGGGGGGTGGGCGCCGGAGTGGGCATAAAAAAGGGGCGCCAGGATCGATTCCCGACGCCCCTTGCAGGCTGAGTTTGTTAGGCGCTGAACTTACTTCAGGGTCGCATAATACGCCTGAAGCACCTTCACCACTTCCGGGCGCGAAAACTCGGGCGGAATAGCTTCGCCCGCGGTGAGCATTTCGCGTTGTTTGGTGCCGGAAATCGAGACGTGGTGCTCCTTGTCGTGCGGGCAGGTCTTGGCGGTGGCCATGCCCATGCACTTGGCGCAATAGAATGTGATGTCAATTTTAAGCGGCACCGTTTCCAGCGCCCCTTCCCACAGGTCATCGAAGATATGCTGGGCATCAAACGGCCCGTAATAATCGCCCACGCCCGCATGGTCGCGCCCGACAATCAGGTGCGAACAGCCATAGTTCTGGCGGATCAGTGCATGGAACAGGGCTTCGCGTGGCCCGGCATAGCGCATTTCAATGGGGTAGCCCGCCTGGATGACGGTCCCGTTGACGAAATAGTTGTCGATCATCGCCTGAATGGCCTTAGTGCGCGTTTCAGCGGGAATATCGCCGGGCTTCAGTTTGCCCAGCACTTGGTGGATATAAACGCCGTCCGTTACCTCAACAGCGATCTTGGCCAGGTATTCGTGGCTGCGGTGCATGGGGTTGCGGGTCTGGAAGGCCGCGACCTTGGACCAGCCCCGCTCCGTGAAGGCCGCGCGGGCATCAGCCGGACGTTGGTATAAATCACCGAAGAGGGAAGGAAATTCACCTTCGTTGATGACTTTTAAAGGGCCAGAAAGGCAGACGTCCTTCTGTTCATTGACCTTTTGCACGCCAGGGTGTTCGCCATCGGTGGTGGTGTAAACGTTCTGGCTTTCAAACGTCTTGTCCTCGGCGGTGAAAGCGTACTTTTCGGTCACTTTCATGATGGCCATGATGGTGCCTGTCTCTTCTTCCACCAGGGCGACTTCCTCGCCTTCGGCAATGGAATCGGCCAGTGCGCCGGTTGCCGAAAGGGTGACCGGAATCGGCCAAAACAGGCCATTTTCAAGCTTCATGCTTTCGCAGGTGCCTTTCCAGTCGGCGCGATTCATGAAACCATCCAGTGGCGTGTAGGCGCCCATGGAAAACATCAAAACGTCAGACGTTTCCTTGCTGCCCATCGGTACCTGCTTAAGGCCCTGGGCGCGTTTCAGTTCATCCGCGCGCTCCGTTTCCGGCGCTAAAAGTGGCTTTAAGCCTTTGCCGCCGTGGGGTTGTACCAAATTGGACATCGTATCCCTCCCTGTTAAAGCTGTTTTCAGTGTGATTAAACCGGCGCTTTGTTGCGCCATAAAATTCCATGGTGGGGTGTTTTAGCAAAACATTGGCCACTGCTGCTATCGAAAATTATAAAAAACGAATATAGCGAGCGTCTGACGTTGTCACCGGGGGGGGCAAAGTGGCTGTGGGCGCGCAATTGTGTGGGGCAAGGTTCTGCCGAGGGAAGTGGGCACGGCAGGCGACATTGTTAATTGGATAAGAGATCGGTTTCGGTGGCGGCCTGGCTGGCGATGGGGAAATCGATCCAGAAGCTGGTTCCCTTGCCCACCTCGGTTTCAAAGCCGATGCGTCCGTTCATCGCTTCGACCAGCCTGCGCGTAATGGTCAGCCCGATGCCGGTGCCTTCGCGCGAGGCATCGTCCGGGCTCAGCCGGATAAACGGCTCAAACAGCCTGTCTTGTTTATCCTTGGGGATTCCGGGCCCGGTGTCGGTAATGGTCAGGCGCAACATGTTATCCGCGGAAAGGGAAGAAGAGACCGTAACCGTGCCGTTATCGCGGTTGTATTTGATGGCGTTGGACAAAAGGTTGAGCAAAACCTGCTGGAAACGGACCTCGTCAACCCACAAAGTCGGCAGGTCGGGCGCGGTTTCATCAACTATTTTTATGGAATGGTCTTTGCCCAGCGTTTTTGCCGAAATCAGGCAATTTTCAAGGGTGTCGGCGGGTGAAACCTCGACAATGGAAACGGAAAGCTTGCCGCTTTCGATTTTGGCAAGGTCGAGGATTTCATTGACCAGCCCAAGCAGGTGTTCCCCACCTTTGAATATCTGGGTGACGGCGTCCCTGTCATCTGGGGCCAGCGTTTTGTTGGTGTCGGCTATCAGCATTTGCGAGAAGCCCAAAATTGCGTTGAGGGGGGTTCTAAGCTCGTGGCTCATGGAAGACAGGAAATCCGATTTGGCTTCGTTTGCTTTCTCGGCCATTTCCTTATTGAGTAATTCTTCACTTTGCCAAGCGTTGTTGATGGCCATGGCGGTGGCGGACGCCAGTGCCGTCAGCACAACGCGGTCGTGGCCGGCAAAGAACCCGCTGCCGCGTTTGTTGATAACCTCAAGCGCACCAATGACCTTATCCTGAACGCGCAGTGGGGCACAAAGAAGGGATTCGGTGCGAAACCCTGTCGCTTCGTCCACTTTATTGGAAAATATCGATTCATCGCGTACATCATGAATGATCATGGTCGCGTCTTCAGCAATAGTGCGCCCAACAACGCCTTCACCCCTTTTCAGCCGGGTTCCGGTAATGTCCACCGGGCCGGAACACGATCGACAGACGATTTCGTCGCTTTCTTCATCAATCAGGAAAAGGGATGCAGCTTCACATTGCAGATAATTCTTTATGTGTGAAACGCTGGTCATCAGCGTTGTTTGTAAATCCAGAGAGCTGGCGAAGGCATTGTTGATGCTGGTCAGCAGGTCCAGCATCATGCCATGGGTGACAAACATGCCGAAGGTGGCCTGGTGGCCCTGAAAGTTCAAACCTAGTCCATATTCTGCAACGCGCACCACCTGACATGGAAAAACCGATTCGACATCGTCTGGCGCTAAACGCAACTCTCCGCGATCACCCATCTTGATGTCGGTGACCGGGTCTGTGGTTTGTAAAAATACCCCGCCGAGGCTGACATCAGCGGTCTTGCCCTCGATGGTGCGACCGTCATCCAGCACCAGCACCATGTCGGTCCGGTATTCAAGGCGCTCCCAATTACGCCGCACGGGAAAATCATCCTGTGCCGTCATGTCGGTTCCGCTGTCTTCTGTTTTCACCTGGGCCCCCTGGGCAACGTTGAAGCCATATACCAGCTTATGGTGCCCACCTTTGGGGGCGCTGGCAAGTCGTGAACGGATATTGAAAAAGGGGGCCCACCGCCGCCGCTGGCTTAGCGTGCAGCCAGTTGCTGGCTCTCGGTTTTAAGGGCGGCCCAGCGCTGCTCAATTTGCTGGCGCTGGCTTTTAAACATTGCCATCTCATTACCCTTTAATTTGCGCCCCGATGGCATTTTGATTTTCATCGGGTTGACCTGCTTTTTGTTTTTTAAAATCTCGTAGTGCAGGTGCGGCCCGGTGGAACGCCCGGTGGTGCCGACAAAACCGATAACCTGGCCTTGCTTGACGCGCCGGCCCCGTTTTGTATTAACGGCCTTCATGTGGGCATAGGCGGTTGAATATTCAGAATTATGGCGGATGCGAACGTAATTGCCATAGGCCCCGTTGCGTCCCGCATGTTCCACGGTGCCGCTGCCGGCGGCGTAAATGGGTGTGCCGCGTGGGGCAGCGAAGTCGGCGCCCTTGTGCATTTTTGTGTAACCCAAAATAGGGTGCTTGCGTTTGCCGAACGATGAAGAAAGACGCGCCCCGTCAATGGGTGTGCGCATCAAAGCTTTCTTGGCGCTTTGACCGCTGGCGTCAAAATATTCAATGCTGCCATTACTTTGTTTCATGGCAAACATGGCCTTGCGTTGACCGCTTAGTGTCAGCGCCGCGAAGGTAATGCCATCGCTGTAGGCTACCTTTCCATTTTCGTCACGGTGACGCTGATACATCACCTCAAAGCGGTCGCCCTTGCGAATGTCGCGTTGGAAATCCACATCCCAGGAAAAAATACGAATGAGCTCACCAATAACCGGGGCAGAAACCCCCGCTTTGGCCGCTGCCAGATAAAGACTTGATGAGATATCACCTTCGGCACGCGTGGCTTCACTTTCAAGCTGCAAGGCTGTAGCACGGGCATCAAACCCGCCATCGTTCATCAGCGACACTTCAACCCGGTTGCGCGGGTCAAGCGGCAAGGCAAAGCCATAGAATGAATCTTTGCCGATACCTTTTTCATCAGGAATAGCGTGCAGGTAGCGAACCATCACCCGTCCGCCTGCCTTGATGCGGCTGGGGTTGTGTATTTTGGCCAGCGCACCCACGGCGGCATTGGCTTGGTCAGCATCAATTCCGGCGCGGGCCAGCAAACGGCCCAGCGTATCACCCTTCTTCAGGGCGAAGGTTAGTTCGTAAACGGTGGGCATGGCGTCTTCGCCAATCAATAGTGTATTTGGCGCTTCCCAGCCGAGCCCGGCCAGCGCTGCCAGCGCCGGTGCGGTTATGGCATTGCCCAGTGATATCGGGGATTTGGCGTATTGCAACTCACCGGAAGACACGGCGGAAAGACCGGAACGCTCAAGCGCATTGCCGGTGCCGAGGCCCAACGCCAGAACAGAGGCGCCAAGCATGGCAGAAGCAATAAGGGTTCCTTTGAACAGCATGGTAGTTTTGTTCCCGTTTGTTCCTGGCCGGAGCCTTAATTTCATTGTTAACGTTCAATGGTATAGCCCTACGGTTAACACTTTGTTTCCGGCTAAATTCGGGCGCTGCGGCGGCAAAATGTGGCCGCATCACGATTGTGGATGAGGCGCCGCCCGCCTGCAGTGCTTATGCGCACAGCGCGCGGCAGATGGGCGCATGGCTGGTTTGCGTCCGTGCGCCTTGGTGGCGTGGCACCAAGGGTGTAAAATGGCGACACCGCGCCTTGTCGCCTCCGGCAATGAAAGGCTCTACCTTGACCCAACCCGTACCCGAAACAGAACGCCGCCTTATGCGTCAATTGTCTATGTTTCGCGAAATTCGCGATATCGCTGTCGAGCGTTTTGGTGTTGACGGTGAGGTCGCCCGCCACCTGAACGCTGAAATAGCGGTGATGGAGGTCGGGCTGGAAGGCGCGGCAAAAATCGTTGATGCACCGACACCAAGAGAAGGACAAAAAGTATCAGAGGTTCAGTTCGAAAAAGGCGCGGTGCTGTTTATTGCCGTCGGTGCCGTGGTGCTGATTGCCCTGATGGGGTTTTCCTCGATGCTGATCGCCATGATGGCCATCAAGTGATAACCCTTTACGACTTCACCGCATCATCGCTGACGTAAGGGTTGCTTTTGCGTTCCGCGCCGAAGGTCGAGCGCGCGCCGTGACCGGGAACAAAGGAAACGTCATCGCCCAGCGGAAAAAGCGTTTCGCGTATGGATGTAATTAACGCCGCGTGGTCACCTCTTGGAAAATCCGTACGGCCGATTGAGTTCAGGAATATTACATCACCGACGAAGGCAATTTTGTCATTCGGTTCGACAAACACCACATGACCGGGCGTGTGACCGGGGCAGTGGAACACATCCATCACCACGTTGCCGAAACCAACTTGCTCACCCGCTTCAAGCCAGCGCTCTGGGGTCAGGTTTATGCCGCCGGGAACGTTATACATCTGGCCCTGCGATTCGATCATGTCGAGCCAGAACTTGTCGTCTTTATGTGGCCCTTCAACGGGCACACCCAGCGCATCAGCCAGTTCGCGGGCACCACCGGCATGGTCGAAATGTCCGTGCGTGATGAGAACGCGCTCCGGCTTCATGCCGGTTTCTTCAATGGCGGCCTTGAGTTCCGCTACATCGCCGCCGGGGTCGATAATGGCGCCGCCCATGGTCTCGCTGCACCACACCAGCGAACAATTTTGCGCCAGCGGCGTAACCGGCACGATGGCAACCTTCATGACCATGCGTTCAGTCTCCCGCCGTGTGTTTGAGTTCGGCCCACAGGTCGTAATCGCTTGATTCCGTTACGGTTGCCGTGACCATGTCACCGGGCTTGAGGTGGGTTTCACCATCTAGGAACACCACGCCGTCGACCTCTGGTGAATCAGCGTAACAGCGCCCGACGGCACCCTTATCATCCACCTGGTCAACCAGCACATCCAGCGCGCGACCAATTTTTTGTTGCAGGCGCCGTTCGCTGACAACTTGCTGTGTCTCCATGAACCGTTCCCAGCGGGAATCGATTTCTTCCGCATCCACATGGCCTTCAAGGGCGTTGCTGGCGGCACCTTGCACGTTTTCGTATTTGAAACAGCCAACACGGTCCAGTTCGGCTTCTTCCAGCCAGTCGAGCATGAATTCGAAATCCGCTTCCGTTTCACCGGGAAAGCCGACAATAAAGGTGGAGCGCAACGCGATGTCGGGGCAAACCTCGCGCCACTTTTTAATGCGCGCCAGTGTTTTTTCCTGATGCGCCGGGCGGCGCATGGCCTTGAGCACGCTGGATGATGCGTGCTGGAAGGGAATATCAAGATAAGGCAGGATTTTTCCTTCCGCCATCAATTCCACCAAACCGTCGACGTGCGGATAGGGGTAAACGTAATGCAGTCGCACCCAGATACCGAGTTCGCTTAAAGCGCCGGCCAGGTCGCCGATGCGCGCCGGAACCGAACGGTCGCGCCAGTCACTGGCGGTATAATCAATATCCACCCCGTAGGCGCCGGTATCCTGTGAAATGACCAGCAGCTCCTTAACACCCGCCGATGCAAGGCGTTCGGCCTCGCCCAGAATGTCGGCCGCCGGGCGGCTTTTCAGCGGCCCGCGAATGGCCGGGATAATGCAAAAGCGGCACTTGTGATTGCAGCCTTCGGATATTTTCAAATAGGAATAATGGCGCGGCGTCAGCTTGATGCCCTCGGGCGTCACCAGGTCAATAAAGGGGTCGTGCGCCGGGGGCACGGCCTTGTGCACGGCGGTAACCACCTGCTCGTATTGTCCGGCGCCGGTAACAGCCAAAATGCCGGGGTGCTGGGCGGCCAGTGTTTTTTCGTCGAGCCCCAAACACCCGGTTACGATCACCTTGCCGTTTTCGCTCAACGCCTCGCCGATGGCTTCTAGGCTTTCGGCCCGGGCGCTGTCGAGAAATCCACAGGTATTGACGATCACCACATCGGCGCCGTCGTAGGTGTCGGTCATCTCATAGCCTTCGGCCGCCAGCTTGGTCAGGATGCGCTCGGAATCCACCAGCGCCTTGGCGCAGCCGAGGCTGATGATGCCGACCTTGCCAGCTGGATTGGGCGGGGTTTTTTTCGTGGTTTTACTCATGGCGCTTCTTATAGGCGTCCGGGCGCGATGGGGCAATTTTCGGGGTAATACGGAAGGTCAATTCAGGTTACACCGTGCACCCCAAGCCCGCTCACGGAACGTTGAGCGCCCCGGTGGCTGCTGTTAAAAAGACCGTCCACATTCTACAGGCCCCACTGAGCGCGCCACTGCGCCCCGGGCCGAGCCCGGTGATTCACGGACACCCCCCAAATGGGGGAAGAATACCATTTTAATCACCGGGGTTTTGACGTAGGCTGATGCATCCCCAGGTTGGTAGGGCAAGGAGGCCCTGACCGTTGAGTCGGACTGAAAAACCCAGAAAGACCAAGGATGGCCCGGGCGCCATCGACGCCCATGTTGGCGCACGCATTCGCTTGCGCCGCAGCCTTTTGGGCATGAGCCAGAAAGATCTGGGCCAACAGGTCGGGCTGACTTTTCAGCAGATCCAGAAATATGAACGCGGCACCAACCGCATCGGTTCGGGCCGTCTTTTTGAGTTCAGCCTTATCCTCGATGTGCCAATTTCCTATTTTTTCGATGACCTTCCGCCCGCCCTGTCGTCTGCCAAGGCCAGGTCTGCAAAGCAGACGGATGAAGCCGCCATGGGCCCGGCAGTCATGGCCCAACGCGAAACCCTTGATTTGGTGCGTTCCTTTTACCGGATTGAAGACGCGACGTTGCGCCGCCGGTTCCTCGACCTGATCCGCGAAACGGCCAAACTTTACAAGCAAGCCCCATAACATAGACCCGCATTACGTCCCGCCCCCGTGGTGATTACAGGCGGGCTTGCCGGGGATGCTGCGGTCTGTTATGTTCTTGGTTTGTTCTATTTCATCCACAATGCCCCTTATGCCACCACGGAGCCACCCCATGAAATCCGACCACCTCAAACCCACACCCTGCCCACTGCCGGTGGTGGCCTCGACCTCGCGCGCGGGCTTTCCCTCGCCGGCCGAGGACTATGTGGAAGGGCACCTCGATCTGAATACCCACCTGATCCGCCGTCCGGCGGCGACGTTTATCGTGCGGGTGCAGGGGGATTCCATGACCGGCGCGGGCATTTTTTCGGGCGACCTTTTGGTTGTCGATCGCGCTGTGCGGGCGCGCCGCGGTCATGTGGTGATTGCGTTGGTGGGGGGCGATTTAACGGTCAAACGCCTGGGCGGGCGCCCCGGCAGCTGGTTGCTGGAAGCGGCGCACCCCGATTACCCGCCCATTGAGCTGGCGGCCATGGATGAAGATGGGGATGCCGCCATTTGGGGCGTCGCCGTTGGTGTTGTTCGCAAGCTCACCGATGACTGAGTGATGAGCGAACGCCAGAGGGTTGGGAAGTGGCGATGAACCGGGTTTTCGCGCTGGTGGACTGCAATAACTTTTACGCTTCGTGTGAACGGGCCTTCCGCCCCGACCTGGCGGCGCGCCCGGTGGTGGTGCTGTCCAATAACGACGGTTGCATTGTTGCGCGCTCAGCCGAGGTCAAGGCGTTGGCGGTGCCCATGGGGGTGCCTTATTTCAAGGTGCGCGCGCTTCTGGAACATCACAATGTGAAGGTTTTTTCATCCAACTACGCGCTTTATGGTGACCTTTCGGACCGCGTGATGGCGGTGTTGGCGGCGTTTAGTCCCGATGTCGAGGTTTACTCTATTGATGAGGCGTTTCTCGGGCTTGATGGTTTTGCGCACTGGGATGTCGCCGCCCACGCGCGGCGCCTTGGCCAGACGGTGCACCGCTGGACGGGCATACCGGTATCTGTCGGCATCGGGCCGACCAAGACGCTGGCCAAGGTTGCGGCCGAACGCGCCAAGAAAGACCCGGCATTGTCCGGGGTTTGTGTATTGGCGAATGAGACGGCGACCCGCAAGGCATTGGCGGCAACGCCGGTGGGCGATGTATGGGGCATTGGGCGGCGCTGGGGCCCGCGCCTGGTCGCGCGGGGCTGCGAAAGCGCGCTGGATTTTACCAACCTCGATGCGCACTGGGTGCGCGGCGAAATGGGGGTGGTGGGTGCGCGCACACAAACGGAATTGCTGGGCACCAGCACCCTCAGCGTTAAAACCCAACCCACTAATCGCAAATCGTGCATCGCGTCGCGGTCGTTTTCACAGCCCGTGACATCATTGGAAGACCTCAAGGAAGCGGTTGCCACCTTTGGCGCGCGCGCCGCGGAACGGTTGCGCCGGGACGCCATGGGTGCGGGGCAGGTTTGCGTTTACATCACGACTGACCGCTTTAACGACAGTGCACCGCAATATCGCGGTAGTGCACAAGTGGCGCTGGAAGAACCCTCCAACAACACCGTTGCCATAACCCGCGCCGCATTGCGCGCGCTGGAAGCGGCGTTTCGTCCCGGCTTTGCTTATAAGAAGGCGGGCGTCATGGCCCTTGAGCTTGCGCCGGCGAACGCCTGCCAGATGAACCTGTTTGCTGCCCGCCCCGAGGCGGTGGAAAAGGCGGGCCGTTTGCAAGATGCGCTGGACCGGATCAACGGCCACGTTGATGGCCATATCAGCGGCCGCGACCGCGATCTGGTGCATGTGGGCGCGCGCAGCGCAGGGTCAAACTGGCATACGCGCCAGCATCGTCGTTCGCCGCGCTACACCACCCACTGGGCGGAATTGCCAATAGTGTACGCCGGGTAAGCGGGAACGCGACATAGGAGTGTACGCCGGGTAAGCATGCCGAAGTTATTTCTGGGGTTATTTCTGGACGTGGGTCTTGATGATTTTGGTCATGGTGACGGCCAGATGGTCTTCCACCACCACCACTTCGCCGCGCGCAATCAGGTTGCCGTTAGCGCGGATCTCAATGTCTTCACCAACGCTGCGGTCAAGTTGCACCACGGCACCACGGCCCATTTTCAAAAGCTGGCTGACCTTCATATAAGACGTGCCCAGCACCGCCGTAACTTCCAGCGGCACGTCCAGCAGAGCTTCGTGATCCGTTTCGGAATCACCGTCCATCATGTCGTCGTCCATCATCGTTTGACCACCAAAGCTTAATCATCAAAGCGGTGCGAATCACCGTATCCGCCAGTATAGCGCGTCTTGCGGGCTCCCGCCATGAGGCCAGCATGACACCAAGAAGACACCAAAACGTTACCATTTCGGGTCAGGGGCAACTTAAAAAGGGGGAAAAGTCAGGTTTTTTGGAAAATATCGACCTGCATCGGCTGGTCGAACTCAAAACCGTCACCCACCGGGGCGCCGAGGTCGGAGAAGCGTTTCTTCAACTCGTCCGTTTTGGCATTGAAATCAGCCTCGCGATTGGGGTTGATGCGCAACATACGATCGCGGAAGGTTTCAAAATCAGTCATGCGCACCGGGTGCGTATGGTGCACGGCCTCGACCTTTTCAAAACCAAAACCGGGTGCGTTGGCCAGTGTTTTTTGGGCCAGTGCGCGAACCTGCGTCTCGTCGTGCACCGGCTGCATCAGGTCAAAATGCGAGCCTTCGGCAAGCGGCTCTGAAACAAACAAGATGCCGCCTGCTTTAAGAACACGCAGCGCTTCCTTCAGGGCCATGGCCATGGAATCGGCCGGAATATGGTGCAAGCTGTTGAAAAACACCGCGACATCGATGGAATCATCTTCAAAGGGCAGGTCTTCGGCGCCGCCCTGGTGGTAAATCTCGTCGCCGGCGGGTTTTTCCGCGTGCGCCTTTTCCAGCTGTTGGGCGTTGGGCTCAATGCCGAAAACTTTCGCGCCGTGACGCGTCATCAGGCGAACCATGGAGCCATCGCCGCAACCGATATCGACAACCCGCTTTCCGGCAAGCTCAATCGAAGTGGTCAGGACATCACTGTTAAAACGTTTGGCGGTATTGTTCATATGGGCGGCTTTGTTTGATTGGTTTTTTTATTGATGTTCATTTTACCGCCGCAACGAACGCTGCGACGAAACATCAAATAGCCCGCAACGCAGGTTTGGGGCAAGTGGATAACTGAAAAAAAATAGCTTGCACCCTATCTAACGTGGGCCATAGGCCTCTCGCCATGCCAAAAGCTGGTCTTGGCGCGCCTGGATAAAACGGGCCTGGCGGGCGCTGTTGCCCGTCAACAGCCCCAAACGGGCTTGTTGGGTAGTGACCCGGCTGTAATTGCGAGCATGGCGCTCGCCGATGGTGCGTGTTTTGGTTTCACGCCAGGCGCCCAGGCGTTGGCGCAGCACCTGGCCGGGGTCGGGCGCGGTTATGGTGCGCCGGCCCTTGGTTGTTTGGTGCGCACGGTTGAGAAAGTTATCGTTGAGGCGTGCCGTCAACGCCACATCGGGGTTGCGGTCAGGAACAATTGTCATTTGCCGGGGTGCCGGTTCGGTGGCTGATGGTGCAGGGTCTGCCAGCCGGGCGGTTTCGCGCCACAGGCGGTTGATCTTGGTGCGGTATTTCTGGTTCAGTTCCGGCGTTGTGGAATGGTAAGCCCCGGCGGCCAGAATCCACGATTTGGTGACATCAAACCGGGCCTTCAGGAAGGTTGCCCCATAGGCCGTATTGACGGCGGGATCGAACGCTTCCTCAACGGAAGCAAAGGCATCGGGGTGATACATCAGGTTGATCTGCATACAGCCGACGTCGATGTTTTTCACGCCCTTGGCCTGAAGCTCGTAAACAAAGGTCTGGGCGGCAGCCCGGCTGGGCAGGAAATGTCCCTTACCACCGGTGGTTACGGTCCACGGCCAGGAAAATTTTTCCCCGCTGTCGCCATCCCAGCGGCCGCTTTCGGCCAAGGCGATGGCGCCCAGCAAACCCTTGGGAATATTGCCCGCCCGTTCGTTGGCGCGCGTCGCGGCGGCACAGGTTTGGCTATCGCTTTCAAGGGCTTGGGTGCTGATTTCGGGGGCGGCCGATGGCGTGGCCAGGGCTGGTGACGCAACCGCCGCCGCCATCGCGGTGAGGGCCAGCAGGCGTTTCAGGGGTGAAAAGTGCCGTTTCATGACCCAAACAGTGCAATCGCCGTGCCATTTTGGCCTCGGCCACGGTTGCGCTTGCGGGGTTATTCGGGAAGTGCCTCATCGCCGGGGCCGATGGCGCGTTGCATGATAACGGTGTCGGCCCAGCGCCCGAACTTGAAACCGGTGGCATTCAGCGTTGCGGCGCGCTTGAAACCGAAGCGTTCGTGCAAATTGATGGACGGCGCGTTATCGCTGCCGCCGATAACGGCAACCATCTGACGACAGCCCAGCGCCTCGGCGCGGGTTATTAATGCTCCCATCAATGCGGAACCGACGCCGCGGCGCGTGGTGTCGGGGTCAACGTAAATGGAATCCTCCACCGTATAGCGATAGGCCGAACGCGGGCGGAACGCAGCCACATAGGCAAACCCCACCACGTTGCCATCCAACTCGGCGACAATGTGTGGCCAGCCCTTGTCCAGCACGCCTTGGCGCCGGGTTGCCATTTCGGGCTCGCTTGGGGGGGCTTCTTCAAAACTGGAAAAACTGTGTTCGACATGGTGAGCATAAATACGCCGGATGGCGGGCACGTCGGCTGGCTTTGAATCGCGCAGGCTGACGACGTTTTGTTTATTGGATTTTTTTTGCGCCTCGGTCATGGCCGGTTAAATCCGTTTTAATTGCTCGGGGTTGATGGCGGTGAGCACCTTGATCAATTTACCAAGGTTGTCTTGCAGTTGGTCAAACGCTGGTGTGTGGGTGATGGTTTCTTCGTCCATGTAAAGCTGGCGGTTTACTTCGATTTGCAGGGCATGGGCGCCTTCCTTGGGCCGCCCGTAATGGCGCGTCGTAAAGCCGCCGGCGTAGGGCGTGTTCAACACCACGTGGTAGCCCATGTTTTCCAGCGTTTCCCTTACCAACGTGGTCGCCCAGCGCCCGCAGGCATCGCCACTGGCATCGCCCAGCACCATGTCCACGCGGTCACTGCCGGGGTCGCGGTCCATGGGCCCGCCAACAGAAGGCATGGAATGGCAATCAATCAATAAGTAACCCCCGAACGCAGCCGTGGTTTCATCCAGCAAGCCCTTAAGGGCATCGTGATAAGGCTGGTAGCAGGTTTCAATGCGCCGTTCGGCTTCAGCGAAGGGAATCTTGTCTTGGTATATATCGGCGCCATTGGTCACTACCTTGGCGATGGTGCCAAGGCCTGCGCGCACACGCGGTGATCGTGTGTTGGCAAAAGCGGGCAGGGCATCGGTGAACATGGCCGGGTCCAGTTCCCATGCCTCGCGGTTGGGGTCGACATAGGCGCGCGGGAAATTAGCCGCGATTAACGCCGCGCCGTTGGCGGGTGCGCTTGCGTAAAGCTCATCAACGAAGGCATCTTCCGAGCGCCTGAGCGCCACCGCATCCAGCCTTGAGGCCGCCTTGAAGGATTCGGGGTAAAGCGTGCCACTGTGCGGCGAAGCGAACACCACCGGCACAAGCTCATTGGCGGGCGTGGCGGGCGTGAGCGTAAAGGGCCGGGCGCTGCCGTCAGCGAACGGGTCGCCGGTGGGGGGTGCTTTTTTAGAACTGGATTGGCCACTGGCTGGCATGAGAGCTTCCTCTGGGGCCGGGACGGGAAGCCGCCCGGCTCAATAGGTGTTAGCCTTCCCCCACCCGCCTTGCAAGGCGTTCCGTGGCCACGTTAGTGAGGGGCTTGCCAAGGGGCTGGTGGCGGGCTAAAAAGCGCCACTTCCACCCCCGCCGAGCTTCATATTCCCGAGGGGGTGGCCGCTAGACCAAGGGCGCGTAGCTCAGCGGGAGAGCACCTCGTTGACATCGAGGGGGTCACTGGTTCAATCCCAGTCGTGCCCACCATCAGAACCCTCCGGGAAACCGGGGGGTTTTGTTTTTTTAGGGTTTGGGCAATATGTCGGGATTGATAATTATTGGATTGCGCGCTGCGCGCGCGGGGCCCAGTTGTGCCCACCATGAAAAACCCAGCCTAGCGGCTGGGTTTTTTTGTGGCACGAGTATTTATAATGTCGCCCCGTGTGCGTTTGCCTCAATATACAAATTATTATAGAAGGGCATGAGAAAACCCTTAGCGGAGCCCACTTTTATGACGATTGAGCGAAATAGCCTGTTGATCGCCATGGTTTTCGGCTCCCTTGCCCTGTTGAAAATCGGTTTTTTGGCCCATTACGGCCCCATCACCTTTCCCGACACCGAAACCTATACCCTTTTCGCCGACCGCATGGCTGAGAACCTGGCGTGGTTGCACGACGCCGAGATGGAAGACGACGTTCGACCCGCAACCACCTTTCGCATGATCGGTTATCCGGCATTGATCTATGCATCCAAGAGCCTCATGGGCTCGGCATGGGATTATGGCCTGGTCAGCCTGCAAATACTGCTGTCGCTCGTCGCCTCTGGCTTTTTATACCGCCTGGCGCGTGACCTTGGGGCCAGTGCATGGGTGGGCTTATTCATCGTGTTTGCCCACACCACTGGCCAATCGTTTCTCTACGACCAGGCCCTGTTGACCGACAGCCTCAACGCCAGCTTCACGCTCATCGCGGTGGCCATCATGTGTCGCGGGTTCGTCAGCCACGCCCATCCGGACCCGTGGCACGGCTTGGCGATCGGCCTGTTGCTGTCCGCCGCCTTGTTGATGCGCGAGGCGAATTTTTATTTGCAGGTGTTTTTTTGGCCACTGGCGGCGATGTGGTTGTGGCGGTTCGGCAGGGCAGGGATTGGGCGAGCGGTAATCGTCGCCCTTGCCGTGGCCTTGCCTTTCGTAGGCGTGTTTCAGGGTTACAAGGCATGGAACGAGTATCGCACCGGCCTGTCGTTTTTGACTAGTGGCGGACAGACGGCGCTGATGACTCCCCTGGTGCGCATTGCATCCACCGGTATCGATGTGTTTGACGGTGACAGCACTCTCGATCGGGTCGCGCGCGACAACTTGAAAAGCTATGCCTGGCGGGAAATCAACACAATCAACGGGGCGATGAAAACCCAATATAATATGACCGGCCCGCAAATCGCTGGGCAAATCGAAACCAAATACCTGCAAACCTGGGCTAAGTACCCACGGGCCATGATCGCCTACAGCATATCGGGGTTTAATTTCAAGCAGGTCACGGTTCAGTTCTGGCCGACGCGCTACCTCAATCGGGTTGTGCTGTTTACAACCAATGAAAGCCCCATCCCGACCCGCAAGGATTTGATCAAAAATATCAAAGCAGGCGAATTTAATCCGCTTGCAGCCCTGGGTGTGCTGGTTGAAAATCTGGTACGCATTCCCGCCGCGATGATTTTCATTGCATTTGTTGTGGTGACCCCGGTTCGTGCTTTCCGTCACCTCAGGAATCGCCAGGCCTGGGAGCCCTCGTTTCAGGTCGCGAGCGGATTGTGGGTTATTTATTGGGGGCTGGTGGTATTTTATTCGCTACTGGACATTGAGCTGCGCTACGTTCTTCCTGTTACCCCCTTTGCCACGGTGCTGGGTGTGATACATTTGAACGAGTGGTTCGTTCGTTTTCGTAACCGCAAACGACCAAACTAACGACCAGACCCGCTTTTCGGATCTCAACAGACTTAAGCTTTAGATTCAGGTTAAGAACCGCCGATGAACAAGATGTCCCGTCCACTTATTTCCATTGTTTCCCCCGCCTATTGCGAGGAGGAGAACGTTCCGCGTTTTCACGAAGAGGTCAGCCAGGCCGTTGAGGGCAACGACTTCGATATCGAGTTCGTGTTTGTGAACGACGGCAGCACGGACGCCACCTTGGCCGAACTGGTTAAACTGTCTGAAATCGACGAGCGCGTGCGCGTGGTTAACCTGTCACGTAATTTCGGTTCACTGGCAGCGTTGACAGCTGGCCTGTATCGAGCCCAAGGGGATGCCATCATCATGATGGCGATCGACCTGCAAGATCCGCCGGAACTGATTCCGCGGTTTGTCGATAAATGGCGTCAGGGCCATGACATAATCTGGGGGGTGCGGGAATCGCGAGATGACCCGTTTCTCAAATCTTTATTAGCAAACAGTTTTTATTGGGTTATTCGCAAGCTGGTGTTTCCCGATTATCCGCAAGGCGGAACCGACACCGGGCTGTTCAGTCGTCGTGTGATTGATATTTACCGCAGTTTGCCCGAACGCGATTCCAGCCCGTTTTATTCCATATTTTCCTACGGGTTTGATCAGGCAATCATCGGCTATCATCGGCGCGCGCGAATATATGGCACCAGCGGCTGGCCGTTTTGGAAGCGGGTCAAGAACGCCATCGACGTTATTACCAGCTTTTCTTTTGTGCCGATCAGGTTCATCAGTGTTTGCGGGTTGCTCAGTGCTTCTGCGGCGCTGTTGGGTGGCGTGTTTATCGTTATTAACGCGCTCCTTTCGGATGCCGCTTCGCCCGGCTGGCCGTCACTGGCTATCCTGATTTTGTTCATTGGCGGTTTACAAATGCTGTTGCTGGGGGTTTTGGCCGAATACGTCTGGCGTATCGGTGAGCAGACCCGCAATCGGCCCCGTTACATCGTGCAGGATATCTTCGAAACGAACCAAGGGCAGGCGGAAAAGAGGTCAACACCTGACCTCGACATCCTGAACCTGGACGTTTCCCAATCATTAAAAAACCGCAGGTCGTAACCGTTCATTACGGCGTATTCATGGGCCTTGCCGGGGCACCGCACACCCGCGCACCCGCGGGCACATCCTTATTGACGAACGACATGGCGCCGATCACGGCCCGGTCGCCGATGGCAACGCCCTTCTGGATGACCGTATTGGGGCCGATATAGACCCCGGACCCGATGGACGACGGTGCAGTTTGGGCCGGTTTTTCGCCCATGCTGGTGGCCCATTCGACCGTATCGTGGGTATAAATCTGCACGCCGGCGCTGATCGAACAGTTATCGCCAATGGTTAAACCACCTTGCCCATCGAGAATGACATTGGGGCCGATCCATGTGTTGTTGCCGACCCGGACATCACCTAGAACCAGGACGTTGTCATAGCAGGTCGAGCCTTCGCCAAATCCGTACGCGGTAGCGTTTTCATCGCGTTGGGTCAGTAAATCGCCAAGCGAGACACGGCGTTGGAAAGTTTTTATTTTTTCAGCCTGTAACGCCTTGTGTAAATTGCGTAATTCGTCCAGAAGCCCCATTATCCCTCCCTCACGATCACCTGTTGATTCTGCCAGCCCCAGCGGGCATAAAGCTAACCTATTGGTATCATTTGTCGGCAAATCGGGCGAGTCTGTCTGAGTCGGTTAACAAAATACGGCTGAATCTAGCCGTATGTAGAAGCAGGGCAATTCATGAACATTAGCGGCAAGGCCTTTCTGGTCACCGGTGGGGCAGGGTTGATCGGTTCGTTCATCGTTGAGGGTTTGTTGGAACGCGGGGCTTCCAAGGTTGTCGTTATTGATAACCTGCTGCGCGGTTCGCGCAAAAACCTTGAGCAGGCACTGACCGATTCCCGCGTCGAGTTTGTTGAAGGCGATATTTGCGACCGCGAACTGATGAGCCGCCTTATCGCCAGCGTTGACGGCTTGTTCCACATGGCGGCTCTACGCATCAAGCATTGCATCCAGGAGCCGCGTCTCGCTGCCGAAGTCATGTTTACCGCGCCCATTCATATGTTGCTGGAAGCCGTGGACTCCAAACTGGAACGCGTCGTCACGGCTTCGTCATCATCCATTTATGGCCAAGCCGAGACGTTCCCCACCAATGAAGATCATCACCCCTACGATGATGTGACCTTTTACGGCGCGGGCAAGTTGGGTGTCGAAGGCGTTTTGCGCGCCCTGCATGAAACCAATGGATTGAGCTATGCCACAATGCGGTTTTTCAACGTCTATGGTCCGCGTATGGACATTCACGGCGTTTATACCGAAGTCATGATTAGGTGGATGGATCGTATCCGCAATGGCGATGCCCCGCTTGTGTTCGGCGATGGTTCCGACAGCATGGACTTCACATATGTTGCCGATGCCGCACGGGCGTGCATTAAGGCCATGGAGACCGACGATCACCACGGCGCGTACAATGTCGGCACCGGCGTCAGCACCGATTTGAACGACCTCAGCCGTATGCTGGTCAAGGCCATGGGCGCTGACGTTGAACCCGAGTATCGCCCTGCCGATACACTGAACGCTGTGCGCAAGCGCATCTGCGGCACCGAAAAGGCGACCCGTGAAATCGGCTTCACAGCCGAGGTGGCGCTGGATGAGGGACTTGAAAAACTGGTCGACTGGTGGAAAGAGCAACCACCGCAACTTACCTGATACTTTTTCCGGAACTGGAAAAATTAATATGGATACTATCATATTCGCCTCGCCCGATTGCGGTGAAATCGAAGCCGAGGCCGTTGCAAATGTCATCCGGTCGGGGTGGATTGTCGGTGGGCCGAAGCTGGCTGAACTGGAAGCCCAGTACGCTGCGCATTGCGGGCGCAAACATGCCATCGGTGTTACATCGTGGACAACAGGTGGTCATCTGACGCTATACGCCATGGGCATTGGCCCCGGCGATGAGGTCATTGTGCCGTCGTACAGCTTTATCGCCACCGCCAACGTCGCTTGCCATGTTGGCGCGACCCCGGTTTTCGCGGACATTGATCCCGTTACCTGGAATATTGATCCCGCCGATATCGAGCGCAAGATTACGCCCAAGACCAAGGCGATTGTTCCGGTCGACCAGATTGGGCTGCCGTGCGACATGGACGCCATCATGGATATCGCCAAACGTCACGGCCTGAAGGTCGTGGAGGACGCGGCTTGCGCCATCGGCAGTGAATACAAGGGCCGTGCGGTGGGGGGCGATGGCGATGCGTGCGTGTTCAGCATGCACGCGCGCAAGGTGGTGACGACGGGTGAGGGCGGCATGATCGTCACGGACGATGATGAGTTGGCCTCCCGGTTGCGCATTTTGCGCCATCAGGGCATGTCCATTTCGGATGTGGAACGCCATAATTCTGCTTCGACCGTGTTCGAGGAATACACCGAGGTGGGCTTTAATTACCGCCTGACCGATGTGCAGGCTGCCATGGGGATACCACAAATGCAGCGCCTCGGTACCACCATGGCGCTTCGCCGCCAGATTGCGGAGCGTTACCAGGAGGCCTTCGCCAAATCCCCCGTGATCCAGACTCCGCACCTTGAAAAGGGATCGCGTTCAAACTGGCAAAGTTACATGATCGGCCTTGATGATGGCGCGAAGCTGCCCCGCAATGAATTGATGGCAAATCTGGACGAAGCTGGAATTACCACCCGGCGTTCCATCATGGCCGCGCACCTGGAACCGGCCTATCGCCACGTGGGCGCCAGCCTGCCCGTAACGGAGGCCGCTTTTGCCAAAAATCTGTTGCTTCCTATGCACAACGGGTTACAAGTTGGCCAGCAAGATTATATCATCAGCACGGTTCTTGGCCTTTTGGGGTAAAACCGCAGCTTGCCGGAAAACCGGGTCAATCAGGGTGTTTATTCAGGCAGTTACTAGGGCATATAAATGACAAATCCTTTGCGAATTGCGGTTCTTGGGGCGGGTTATTGGGGGCCAAACCTGATCCGCGTAATCGATCAGCTCCCCGATTCCGAGCTGGCCGTTGTCTGTGACAAGGACGACGCCCGCTTGGATCGTATTCGCACATCGTATCGCAACACCGAATTCACGACCGACAGCGATGCCGTTTTTGCCAACAATGGCGTTGATGCGGTTGTCGTCGCGTTACCGGCCTCGCTTCATTATGAATATGCCCTTAAAGCTCTTGCAGCGGGCAAGCATTGTTTCGTCGAAAAGCCGTTGGCGACCACCGGCACGGAATGCGCCCACTTGATTGAGACTGCAAAGGCGAACGGCGTGACGCTGATGGTTGGCCACACGTTTGAATTCAATGCCGCGGTGCTGCGGGTCAAGGAAGCCATTGATAGTGGTGAACTGGGTCAGATTTACCATTTCTTCTCTCAGCGCATAAACCTGGGCCAGGTTCGCAATGACATCGATGTTATCTGGAATCTGGCGCCACACGATATTTCCATTATCCTGTTCTGGATGGGCGGCCGGGCCCCGGTCTGGATTAGTGCGCAGGGTTTTTCCTATCTTCAGCCGGGCATTTCAGACCTCGGCACCATCACCATGGAATTCGAAGATGGCACCACGGCACACATTATTGTCAGTTGGCTGAGCCCGGACAAAATTCGCAAGATGATGGTCACCGGCTCGAAGAAGATGATCATTTATGATGACACCAGCCCCGATGAGAAAATCCGCATCTACGACAAGGGCGCCGACATTATGCCGCCGCCGGGTTCGGGTAAATCATGGGCCGATCACAACAATTTTGGCGAGTTTCAGGTCAAGCTGCGTTCCGGCGATTTGTTAATACCGCGCATCGACTTTGTTGAGCCCCTGAAGGTTGAATGCAGTCATTTCGTTGAGTGTGCACGGTCCGGAAACACACCCATCGCCGATGGCCAAAGCGGTCTGCGGGTGACCAAAATTCTCGAGGCAGCCAGTCTTTCAGCTAAGGAAAATGGAAAACGTATCCTTTATGAAGACGTGCCGGGCTAAGGGTTAGGGGTTGTCCAGATGAATCATTCCATCAGTTCATCGGCGGTGATCTATCCAGACGTTCACTTGGGTGAAGGTTGCAAAGTCGGCGAATTTGCCATCATCGGCAATCCCCTGAACGGCGGCGAAACGCCTGAGACCAATATTGGCCCAAACGGTCAAATCCGCTCACACACGGTAATCTATGCTGGAAACGGAATCGGTAGCGGTCTGCAAACCGGGCACGGCGCCATGATTCGCGAAAGCAACACCATTGGCGATAATGTTTCTATCGGCAGCCAAAGCACCATTGAGCATCACGTAACCATCGGCGATGGCGTACGCGTCCATTCACAGGTTTTTGTTCCCGAATACAGTGTACTGGAAGCGGGTGCCTGGCTCGGGCCAAATGTATGCCTGACCAACGCGCGCTATCCGGCCGCACCGCGTACCAAGGAATTCCTGAGCGGTGTGCGCATCGAACGCAATTCCCGTATCGGTGCCAACGCGACCATTCTGCCCGGCATTACCATTGGCGAAGGTGCCCTGGTGGGCGCGGGCGCTGTGGTGACTCGTGATGTTAAGCCGGGCACTGTGGTGCTTGGCAACCCAGCCAAGATCATCGCCCAGATTGAAGACCTGACCTACGGCCCTGAGTGGGATAACGAAGCCGTTTACCCCGCGCCCTGATTTTTTTTTAATGAATATGGAAAAACCCCGTGAA
Source organism: uncultured Thalassospiraceae bacterium (assembly GCA_965602455.1). GTDB lineage: Bacteria > Pseudomonadota > Alphaproteobacteria > Rhodospirillales > Magnetovibrionaceae > CBFCYL01. The sequence continues at coordinate 31,340 of CBFCYL010000023.1, forward strand.
GGTACCGTTTAATAATCTCAAAACACAATACGAAACCCTCAAGCCCGAAATGGATGCTGCTATCCAATCGGTGATTGACCGCACGGCCTTTGTCAACGGCCCCGACATTGCCCAGTTTGAAGCCGCCTTCGGCGCGTTTTGCGGCGGCGGGGAATGTGCCGGTGTTGCCAATGGCACGGATGGTGTGGAACTGGCGCTGCGTGCATGCGACATCGGGCCTGGCGATGAAGTAATTCTGCCTGCGATGACTTTTATTGCCACCGCCGAGCCGGTTCACCTGATGGGAGCGGTTCCGGTATTGGTCGATGTCGACGCCAAGACCTACAATATAGATGTGGGCGCCATCGAGGCTGCCATTACCCCGAAGACCAAGGCTATCATCGCGGTGCATCTTTATGGCCAGCCCGCGGACATGGACCCCATCAATGCGATTGCCGCCAAGCACGGCCTCAAGGTTATCGAAGACGCGGCCCAGGCCCACGGTGCAGAATACAAGGGGCGCCGTGTCGGCATCCTGGGAAACATCGCCAGCTTCAGTTTCTTTCCGGGCAAAAATCTGGGTGCCTATGGTGACGGCGGTGCCGTGGTCAGCCGCAACCCGGATATGGTCGATACCGTAAGGCGCTACCGTGACCACGGTCGCCTGCCGCAGGAAAAGTTCGGCCATCGTATTATTGGCCGCAACAGCCGCTTGGATACCATCCAGGCCGCCGTGCTGTCGGTTAAATTGCCGTATTTGGATGGATGGAACGCAAGGCGCCGCGAAATCGCGGCGATTTACGATGAACGCCTGTCGGGACTGGTTGAGCTGCCGCATAATTTGGCGGATGTTACGCCCGTTTATCATCTATACGTCATCCAGACCGATAACCGCGATGACCTGCGCGCAAAACTGGGAGAAATGAACGTGGCGTCGGGCACTCATTACCCGGAACCGATTCACCTTCATGAGGGTATGCTCAATCACTATGACTATGCGAAGGGCCAGTTTCTCAACGCAGAATCCATGGCGAAGCGCATTTTATCGCTCCCGGTGTTTCCGGATATGTCGCTTGATCAGACGCATTATGTTTGTGACTGCATCAAGTCTATTTTTGAAGGCTAATAACGGAGTTTTTTTGTGTGTGGTTTCATAGGGGCCTTCGCCGAACCGGGAACGCCGGTTGATACTAAAGCCCTTGGGCGTGGCATGAACCTCATCCGCCACCGGGGGCCGGACGCTGACGACCTGATTTGCCTGAACACGCGCAGCGGTGAAACCGTTCCAAACGACAATGACGCACAAGATGCTAATCTCGGTATGGGCTTTCGCCGCTTGTCTATCATCGACCTGAGCGCCAATGCCTCACAGCCGATGAGCAACGCCGACAATAGCGTTCACATGGTTTTCAATGGCGAGATTTACAATTATCTTGAGCTTAAAGCACAACTGACCAATCAGGATTACCCTTTTAAAAGCCGTTCCGACAGTGAAGTCATTCTCGCCCTATACGATGAGATGGGTGAGAAAATGTTTTCGCGCCTCAACGGCATGTTTTCGATTGTGTTGTGGGATCAGAATAAAGGACGGTTGATTTTTGCCCGCGACCGCCTTGGCATCAAACCGCTGTATTACACGTTCAGTGGCAGTACGTTGGTTTTCAGTTCGGAAATAAAGGCGCTATTGACTTATCCCGGGGTGCGACGTGCCATTGACCCAACCGCCTTCATCCAGCATTTCACGTTCCATTTCCCAATGGGAACCCGCACCATTTTTGATGACATCCATGCACTGGAGGGGGGAACCTTCGCTGTCTTTGATGGTCAGGCGCTTGATGTTAAGCGTTTTTGGGAACTTGAGTTTAATCCCGTTGGTCGCCCGAAAGGCGAAGCCGCGGTTCAGTTGCGCGAAACCATCGAAGGGGCGGTGAAAAGGCAGATCCGCAGCGACGTTCCCGTAGGGGCGTTTCTCAGTGGGGGTATGGATACCGGCGCGGTGGCGGTGTTAGCGCACCGCAATGTCGAAACCCTGCATACCTTCACCTGCGGTTTTAACACCGAGGGCATGGATGGCGATGAACGCTTTTTCGACGAACGTGAAGAGGCGCGGACGTTTTCTAAATTGCTTGATACCGTTCATCACGAACGCGAGGTTGTGCCGGGCGACCTGGAACGCTTGTTGCCCATGGTGGCATGGCACCTGGAAGACCCGCGGGTCGGCATCAGCTACCAGATTGCGGCCATGGCCCAAACCGTTCGCGAAAGCGTACCGGTGGTGCTGTCGGGAACCGGTGGCGACGAATTGTTCGGCGGTTATCCGTGGCGTTACGAACAAATCATGGGGGTCGAAAACCCGGCTGAATTTGATCACATCTATTATGGCATCTGGAACCGCATCGTGCCCGAGGCGCGACACCGGGAAGTTTTTACCCGTAACGTCCTGAACAATGTCGAGGAGAATTCTCCGGCGGCGTCTTTTGACCGTCTGATGTCACGCTGCAATACGGATGATCCGCTGCACCGGGCGCTGTTTTTTGATACCTTCACGTTCCTTAATGGTGTGTTGTCGGTTGATGACAAACTGAACATGGCCCATTCCGTGGAAAGCAGAGTGCCGCTGCTCGACAACGAGGTCGTCGATCTGATGTCATCCATTCCGTCGGCGGATAAATACGCCAATGGTGTAACGAAAGTTATCCTCAAGGATGCCCTTAAGGGGCTCCTGCCCGATGAGGTTATCAACCGGCGCAAACAGGGCTTCACGCCGCCCGACCGTTCCTGGTACCGGGGGCCGTCACTGGAATTTATTAAAAACCTGTTGTTGAGCGAACGCTTTCTTGAACGTGGCTGGTTCCAGGCCGATGCGGTGCGTATGCTGCTCGACGAGCATCTGTCCGGCACACACAACCACCGTTTCTTGATCTGGTCGATGATGATGTTCGAGTTGATTAACCGTCAGTTCATTGATGCAGCCGAGCTTAAAGCACCGGTCTAGGCCTTAGGTGTGGAAATATTTGAGGTACGTCACCGACGGTAAAATCCCGATACGCGACATGAGCCAAAAGACCCCTTAGGGGAGGTTTATCTTTACTCGCCGATTCGCGTCGACCCGCCATCACCCAGACGGCTAAAGCTCGCTACCAACACCTTTGACAGTAGGAAGTGAACTGGCGTCAATACCGTCAGGGAAATCAAGGGTGCCCAGCGTTCATCCACACCAAAGTTTTCAATCAACATCGTGATAAAACTCAAGTTTGCATACGAGTAAGCTAGGTAATAGCTACCGTAAATAACGATACGCAACACGGTTAACCGCGCAAGAAAGGCATGGCGGATTGTTAGGATGCTCGTCCACAGCAACCCTGCCACCAACGCAATCAAGAAAGCGTAAGTATAAACCACGAACTGCAGTGAAATGAGATAGACCACGTATGTCAAAAAGAAATTCGATCCGCCAATGATCACGAACCGCACAACCGAAAATAAATATTCGCGTTTGAAAACACCGTTCTTGTTTATAGATGAGGGAGGCGTCATAAGGGTCCTTCACTTTAGTAGGACTAGCGCGGGGTCATAGCTAAGCGCAATGCTAGTGTAGAACTGAGCGATCTTTTCTTTCAGACCGTTTGCCGTATCGAGAGACCGGACTATTTTATTATGGCCAATTTTATGGCATTTACAATAAGACGGACTATGCTCTCCCATCGTACCTCACCCCGGAATAGGGGTCCCACGACGGTAAGCAATCTTTTTCACCCGTACTGACTGGAAAGGCACGATAACAGTTATGCGATTATGCTTTGACACCAATAAGGAGTGGCATGGGTGCGGTCAATTCATAAGAAGATGAAGGAACAAAAAAAACCGGCGAAGCCGAAAACGGCCTCACCGGTTAGAGATCATTGACCCCTTACTCTCCTTGCGGAGAAAGCCACCAATGCACGAATGGGGACGCGCACCAATGAACACACATTGGCTATTCTAAATGAATATAGCCGGTGGTATATTCCCCGGAAGGATGAGCGCCTTAGTCCGTAAGGATTACCCATGCAGAACGGGCGCTCAACAAGGAGAAGCCATGCGCATTCTGATCGCCGATGACCACAAGCTGTTTCGTGCCGGTTTGGTGCTGGTCCTGCAGCAACTGGGCGATGACCTTGAGCTGCTGGAAGCTGGCACCGGCAACGAGGCGGTAGCCATGGCATCGGGGGCATCGGGTAAGCCCAAGCCGGACGTTGTGCTGCTGGATCTCGACCTGCCCGATTCCAGTGGGCTGGATGCGCTGGGTCGCATCCATGAACATGATCCCGAAATGCCGGTGATTATTCTTTCAGCCATGGAAGATCAGGCCACCATTTCTCGTGCCATGGGACTGGGCGCACGTGGCTACATTCCCAAGTCGGCATCCGGCGATGTGATGATCAATTCGCTCAAGTTGGTGCTGTCGGGCGGCGTGTGTATGCCGCCGGGCTTTAGCGAAGGCAGGACGGCGCCGGGCGGCGAGGCAGCTCCAAACCTGACGCGCCGCCAGCTCGAAGTGTTGCGATTAATGTCCACCGGCGGTTCAAACAAGGAAATCGCCTACAAGCTTGGCATTTCAGAGAACACGGTTCGGGTTCACATTTCGGCAATCATCAGCGCGTTGGATGCCACCAACCGCACCGAGGCCGCTTATTCAGCCATGCGGCTGGGGCTTATTCCCCGTGGCACGCAAATCCTGGACTAGGGTTACCCCCTTCTCAAGACTCACTTAGCGTTTGGCGCACCATGGCGATCAGCGCTTCGGGCTGCACCGGCTTGTGCAAAATGGTTAAACCACTTTGCTTGGCTTCGCGCAGGCGCTCGGGCGCGGTGTCGCCGGTAATAATGATGGCGGGGATTTTTTGCTTT
>CBFCYL010000024.1:0-35556 GCA_965602455.1 uncultured Thalassospiraceae bacterium
CCCCCCCTTTTTATGCCGCACCGAAAACCGCCCGCGACTTTATGTCACGGGCGGTTTTTTTGTTGGGCACAGTTCAGCGCCCCTAGTTCAGGGCGTTGGGCGGTGTCTTGCCACGGAAAAAAGCGTCGAGGTTATCGAGCGCGCAAAAGCCCATGGCGTTTCGCGTTTCAACCGTGGCGCTACCGAGATGGGGCAGCAAGAACGCATTTGGCAGGTCAAGATAGCCGGGGCTGAGGTTCGGCTCGCCCTCAAACACATCAAGCCCCGCCGCCTGCAGCTTGCCGCTTTTGAGCGCCGCTATTAATGCCTCATCATCAACCACCGGACCGCGCGCCGTGTTCACGACGATGGCGCCATCGGGCATTTGGGCAATGCGCTCGGTGTTGAGGAAATGATGAGTCTCGGGCGTTAGTGGACAATGCAACGACAGAAAGTCGCAATGTGGCAACAGGGCATCGGGCGTTTCGTAATAGGTAGCACCCTGCTCAAGCTCGGGCGAAAGGCGCGATCGATTGTGGTAATGGATTTCCATGTCAAAGGCGCGGGCACGCTTGGCCAGCGCCTGACCGATACGGCCCATGCCAAAAATACCCAGCCGCTTACCATTCACTTCCGTGCCCATCATGTGCGTCGGCTGCCACTTGCCCCATTGTCCTTCGCGAATTTCCGCCGCCCCTTCGGTGGCGCGCCGCGCCGCGCCCAACATCAACAGCATGGCGATATCGGCAGTTGCGCCCGTCAGCACATCGGGTGTGTGCGTAACCTTGATACCCCGCGCGGTGGCGGCTTCAACGTCAATGTGTTCAAAGCCGACCGAAAACGTGGCGATGATCTTGATGCTGTCGGGCAGCATGGCGATGGTATCGGCGTTAAGGGGGTCCACCGGGCAGGTGAGAATAGCGTCTTTGCCATGGGCCGCACCGATCAGCTCATCGGTGGTAAATTCCTCGCCCGGCTTCATAATACGGGTATCGTAATCAGCGCCGGCACGCGCTTCCACGGCGTCTGGCAGGTGGCGGACGATCAGGAGTTTTGGCTTATCGGTCATTTGGGAGGTCCTTCGGAATTAATCTCAATCCGTTGTAGCGCCTTGGTGCCCATGGGGAAAGGTGCGCTCATCTGATGCCTAACTGCCGCCCTTGCGTAGCCGCTCCATGGCGGCGTTGATCTGGGCCATGCGCTCATGGTCGCCAGACTGGCCATCGGGGTGGAACACCTGAGCGACACGGCGAAACCGCTCGCGAAGCGCTTTCTGGTCGGGAATGGCGCCAGGCGGAAACCCCATCACATACAAGGCCTGCTCGCGGGTTTGTATACCACCCGCAACGGGAGCAAAAGCCAGTACCTCGGCGACGTTTTGAAGGCGGTCTAACGCTTCCTGCGTTTTAATGGCGTGGTCACGATGATCGATGGTGGCCATGTTCAACGCCAGGTCTCCCGATGCCAGTTTCAGGGCAACGCCGAACGCCTTGCGGATGGTCGGCACCGCCAGCCCCGGCGCCAGGCGCACCTGCAACCGCGGCTTGCGCCGCCAAGGCTTACCCTTTGATATTCCAGACTGAATAACGACCGTTTCGCGATCATTTTGATCCGGTTCACCGGGGTCCGGCTGGGCCGCCAGGGCATCTGGGGTCATCATCAGCACGGCCGAACGTGCCAGGTCGGCGACGTTACATTGTTTTTGTTGCGCAAGATTTTCCACCGCCTGACGAAAGGTGCTGGCGCACGGAACGGTGTATGATTTCTTTCGCGTTGTGCTCGCCATCCGCCTGTTTGTTCCTTTTTATTTCCCGGCCCTCAAGAAAGGCTATCTCCCGTATGAACATCGGGCGCCAACCAACTGATTTCAATTCAGGTTTTAATTTAAGGGTGGATTGGTATGCGTCAACTGCAAACGTTGTTTTTTTGCGCTTTTGGTGCCTAAACCGCCTGACGGTGCGCACCGGTTTAGCACATTTACGGTCAACCTATTGAATTATTTAACGAATATCACTTAAGGTCTTATTAGGAAGCGGCTGCAAAAAACCGCCAAAATGCCCCTCTCCCCTGCCCTGCGTGGCCTTGGTGAGCCCGTTTTTGGCCACCGCGACCGCGGTCGCGGCGTCGAGCCGGCGGGGTTGTGGACACGGTCGCCACCCCCGAACCGTGTCGAGCACCACCAAACCATTTCGCTACGGGGCCGAACCGTGCTGGCCGCTCCGGGCCGGGTGAACGCGCGGCAAGGTGATCGGCTTTGCCGTGGTTGCGAACGGTGCCGTCCGCTGGCGGACGATGCACCGGGCCCGCCGGATGGTGCCCGACCCACCGCTGGGCAGGGGTAGCGCCGCCATGCATTAACCCAAAATTAACCATAAGGTCGCTGCGCCCTGCACGATCACCCCAGGCGCGGCGGGCGGTTCAGCTTTCGTAGCGAACGGTGTGGTCATCGAGACTTGCCCGCGGCGCGCAATGCCGGCGCGGGATACAAGCCTTCGTTTCGAAACGGTAATTATTGTCCGATGGCGGGGTTTGCCCGTCTGTCCCGAAGGGCGGCGGCAGCGGCGGCGAAAGGCTGCGCCTGACAAGTGTTGCGTTAACGTATTGTTGACCATGACCGCCAACAGAAGGGGCGGCGTTAGGGGGATGGTGCTGTGGCAGTGACGTGGGTGCATGAGGCATCATGCGCAGCCCATTTTATCCCCCGGCACCTTGTGCAATGGGCAGCCAATGGCCGTTTCGCAAGCGAACTGCTTTTTTGTCGTTCGGTGCCTGGTGGTGCCGGGCTCAGGTTGTTTTTGATGCCCCGGATGTGCGGTGGCGATGGCGCAGCAGGTCGCCCACGTAAAGCGCCAGCGCCAGCCAGATCAGGGCAAAGGTTACCAGTTGAACGCGCCCGAACGGTTCATCAAACACAAACACCGCCAGCGCAAACTGGCCTGTCGGCACGATGTATTGCAACACACCGATGGTCGTCAGCGGCAACAGCCGCGCGGCGCGCGCAAACAACAACAGCGGCAACGTGGTCAGGGCGCCAACACCGACCAGCAGCAAGGTATCAACCGTGCCCGTGGCAAACACCAGCGAGCCGGACGCCCCCAGCCACACCAAATACGCCAGCGCGAAGGGGCTGAGCAACAGTGTTTCCGTATACAGCCCGGCTAGCGAGCCCAGCGGCGAGAGTTTACGAAACAATCCATAGTGCCCCCACGAAACCGCGAGGCCGAGCGCAATCCATGGCAATTCGCCAGAGCCAGCAATTAAATTGGTCACGCCCAGCGCAGCGACAGCAATGGCCGCCCATGCCAGCGGCCGCGGGCGTTCGCCCAGCACGCCGACGCCCAATAAAACGCTAACAAACGGTGCGGTGAAATAGCCGAGGCTTGATGCCAGCACCTGTTCGTTGGCCACGGCGACGATGAACAGGCCCCAGTTGACCGCCAGCGACAGGCCCGACGCCGCCATGATGGCCAACGTACGCGGGGCATAAAACGCGCGGCTGAAAATCTCGCGCCGGCCCATGACAACCATGAACGACGCGGTAAAAACAAACGCCCATGCCGTGCGCTGAGCCAAAACTTCCAGTGGGGGAATGTGGGCAACGGTCTTGAAATAAAGCGGGAACAGCCCCCATATGCCATAGGCCGCCGCTGCCAGCACCAGCGCCCTTACCGATGACAGGGGCGCCGACGAGGGCCCGGTGGGCTGCATATTCTGCCTTGATTTCATTGGCTTGGAGCACTCCGCCAAGCCTGTGATGAGTAACACTGGCCAGCGCTGGTTGCCCGGCATAAAATGCGCCGAGGCCAACCAGAGGGGCGCCCCCTACGATGATGCAGAAAATTCAATTCAGGCCACGGTTTCAGTTTCATGCACTTGTCCGTTCGTTCGTTGCCGACGGCCGCGGCGCAACGGCCATTGAGTACGCATTGATTGCCGGCATGATCTCGATCGTCATCCTCGGTGCCGTCACCCTGCTCGGGCAAAGCACGCTGGGTCTCTTTACCACCACCGCAACCGCCATGCAGTAATCGGCTCATGGGTGCCAAACTTGTACGGTACTAAAAAGAGGCTTGGGAAATGGTGCCGCGTGCAAGACTCGAACTTGCGACCCCAGCATTACGAATGCTGTGCTCTACCAACTGAGCTAACGCGGCCCAAATGCAGGCCCAACTTCAGGTGAGAATGGTTTAATCCTGCCCGCCTTTGGCGTCAATGGCGTCATGGTTTTCCGGCGGGCCTTCGGGCCCGGCAATGGCATGGATACCGGGCGGCGAGCGCCAGCTTTGGCAATCCAGCCCATGGCACTTCGGGCAAAGGGGTGTCCACAGGGCCTGAACCCCACCACAGTGATCACACACCCACGCCGGGTCGGCCGGTGCGTTGGCGGCCATCTGCAACCAGCTGGCAACGCGCTCGGAACTGGCATTGGCGTTGAACCCGGCGTATTCCCCGGCGTCGCGCCTAGCGACTTCCTGGCCGCCCGCCTGCTGGGAAGGCGCCTGTTGGCCGACAAGGGTTGCCATGGTGGCATAGACCCGCCGGGTGGTGAGGCCGAGCTCGATGGCGCGTTCAAGGTGGGTGCGGGCCTGACCCCACAGGCGCGCCTGCAACGCAGCGGTGGCGATGGCCATGTGGCTTTCGGGGTGGTCGGGGTTGATTTTGGCCAGCCGCTCGGCGGCGGAAACCCGCTTAAGGCCATCCACCGCATCAAGCCCGGCGAACAAGGGGGCCAGCAAACCGGGGTGCGGGCTGATCGCCCACGTGCGCTCTACCGTGGCGCGCGCCTTGCGGCCACGCCCGGCGGCGGCGGCAATTTCGGCCAGCCGGATGGCGGCGGGCACCAGCGTCGGGTCAAGGCTGTAAGCTTTTTGCACCCATTTTTGCGCGCGGATATCGTCGCCTTCGGCCCCGGCTTCGAGCGAGCGGCCATAAGCCACCACGGCGCGGCGGCGCGTTCTGGCGGCCTCGTTCAGTTCGCTGTGCTTGTCCAGACGCTTCAGGGTCTCGGTGGCCAAATGCCAGCTGCCGGTACGGCCTTCCAGCTCAAACAAGACATCGTCAAGCCACCCGCTTTTGGGCTTAAGCGCCCTGGCGCGGTGCGCAAGTTCCAGCGCGCGCCCATCATCACCCGCCTTCATGGCCTGGTTCAACAAACCGCGCAGACCAAGAAATTCGGTTTCTTCATTTTCCAGCATGGCGATAAAAAAAACTTCCGCTGCCGCTTCGTCGCCATTCAATTGTGCGGCTTGTGCTTTTAACAACATGGTCAGTGCCGGTGCACCCAACAGGCCATCGGCCTTGACCACTTGTTTGTTGGCTTCAACGCCATCACCGGCGGCCACCGCCACCATGCCCTGTGTTAACGCGCGATAGCCTTTATTGCGGCGGCGTTCCTTCAGCGCGCCGCCAAGCCTTCCCGGCGCACGGGTGATAAACAACCAAAACCGGTAAACCGCTGCAACGACGATGGCAAAAGCGGCCACCGCAGAAACGGCCACCCCGGCCGATGTTTCCACGTGCCAGCCCTGCCATGTGAACGCCACTTCACCGGGGTTGTCAGCCACCCACACCACGCCCCACGCCAGAAGGGCGACCATGGCCATGAAAATCAAAAGACGCAGCATTTGCGGTGAGTCCCCTCAACGTTAATCTTGGCATTAACCTAAATAATAAACCCGGCGCTAGCCACCATCGGCCAACAACGAAAGCGCACGCCCGTGCAGTGCATCCATCGCGCGTTCGGCTTCCAATCTGGCGGCTGCCCCTTCGAGCCAGCCTTGCGCAGCCATGCCCGGCGGGCCGGAAAGTTTTGCCAGCGCGCCAGCAGCGCTTTCAAGCTTACCCGCCGCCAGCGCCGCTTCTGTGCGGGCCAGTGCAATTTCCACGTCGTCGCCACCGCCCGTCGATTCTGTTGCGGTGCGGCGCACGCTTACCAGTCCGCCCAGCTTGTTCTTGATCTCGCCCATCAGGCCGGTGCTTTCCCCTTGCGCTCGCGCCCGCATAACAGCGCGCGCCGTGGCGGGAAAAGCCTGCTGCAAGGTTGCCAGCGTCGGCACGCCGCCATCGGCATAAGGGCTGAGCGCGGCGGCGGCACGCGAAACAATCTCATCGTCCGCACCCATCAGCGCAACGGCATCAAGAGTGCGCCGGAAAGGACTGCCCACGGCCAGCGGGCGGCTGAGCCCGGTGACCGCCAGCGCCAAGGCCGTATAGCGTGTGTTGGTGGCTGGCGACAATTGCGTTGCTGCCTGCAGCTGGGTTTCCAGCTGGGTGATGCGCGCATTGAGCGCGGCGACCTCGGCACCGAGCCTTTGCAGCGCCGGTGCGGAAACTTCCGTTGTCGGTGCAGGCATCGACACCACTGGCGCTGGCGTTACAACAACCGGTGCCGGGGCGGGGGTGGGCGTTGCAACAACGGGTGCGGGCGCCGAAACGATGGGCGCGGACGCAGGTGCCGTTTGTTTGACGATGGGTTTTCTAACGTCACCGGTGGGCTTGCTTTGGCCGCGCACCGTATCAATCACGGGGCCGAGGGCAGACATCACCTGCGGCGCAACAACGGGCCAATAAAGCTTGCCGCCGACCACGCCGAGCGCGGCGATGATAAACAGCACCAGCCAGATCCTACCGCCACTTTTAGCGGGCACATCGGCTTGGTTGGATGGTTCGTTGGGGGGGGTATCGGTCATGCGGGGCCTCTGGGGTTAGCCTGGAAAAGCAGCTTACGGCGCTGGAAAAATCCTACCATGGCTTAAAAAGCGCGTCTGTCTAAGAATCGCCTTGCTGTGTAAACAAGGCCAGCAGGGCATTTTGGTCGGGCGTGGCGGCCACCGCAACCCCGGCCCAGCCGAGGTGACGTACTTTTTCGGCAACGGCTTGTGACAGGCAGGCCGCCGTGACCGCGCTAAGTTTTTCGCCCAGCCCGGCGTCAGTAACCAGCCGGGCAAACTGTTCGGCCGTGCGCGGCGAATACAGCAACACCACATCCACCCGCCCGGCCTGAAGCGCATCCGCGGCGGCGGCGGGAAGGCGGGTGGCCATGCGCGCGGCGTATAACACTTCGCGCCGCACCTTAAAGCCCGCCTTTTCCAATGTACCTTGCAAGTCGCCAGCAACGCGGGTGCCCGCGGCGTGCAACAACGCGCCCGCATCAGGCTTGCACGTTTTTATAGCCAGCATCGCAAGCGTTGTTACATCACCGGCAGCGCTTTTAATATTTTGAAATTCCTGTGCCTTGGCTTCGCGTGCCGTGGCGTCACCGACACACAGCACCAAAAGATTGCGCACCCCGCTGCGCTGACAAAACGCGCGCACGCCGTTTGCCGAGGTAAACAACAACGCCTGCACACCACTGATGTCCAGTTCCGAGCCGGGGGCAATTTCAATATCAAGCAGGGGCGCGGTAATGCTTTCAATGTCGAGCGCCGCCAGCTCATGCGCTAGCACCTTGGCATCAACCTCGGGGCGGGTAATCAGCGCGCGCATGGTTCGGCCTTTACGGTTGTGGTCAGGTTGTGACCTGAAAAAAATCCGGGCCGATGTGGCCCTTCAATTCCAGACCGGCATCACGGCCCATGCTTTCAGCTGCCGCCAGCGATGCGGCGCCGGAGCGTTCTGCTTCAAACACTTCCGAACCATCGGGCCGCGCCACCAACCCCTTGAAGAAAATCATCTCACCATCAAGGTGGGCGTGCGCGGCAATGGGCGTGCGACACGAGCCGTCAAGCACGGTCAAAAACGCGCGTTCCGCCGTGACGCAGGTAAAGGTATCACTGTGGTTGAGCGCACTTAAATAAGCGTTGGCGCGTTCGTCGCTGCCCAAGCAGGTAATGCCGATGGCACCCTGGCCAACGGCAGGCAGGAACTCGTCTATATCCAGAACGCTGGTGGCAACCGCGGCCATGTCCATGCGTTTTAATCCGGCGTAAGCCAAAAGCGTGGCGTCCACCTCACCGGCTTCGAGTTTTTTCAACCGCGTTTGCACGTTGCCGCGAAAGGTAACGACTTTTAAATCTGGGCGGCGGCGCGCGATGAGCGCCTGACGGCGCAACGCCGCGGTGCCGACCACGGCGCCCTCGGGCAGGTCCCACAAGCTTGTTGCCTTGTTGGAAATAAACACATCGCGCACGTCGTGGCGCTCCAGCATACACGGTAGGTGAATGCCTTCGGGCAGCCACGTTGGCACGTCTTTCATGGAATGAACGGCGATGTCGATATCGCCAGCCAGCATGGCTTCGTCGATTTCCTTGGTGAACAGGCCCTTGCCGCCCACTTCGGCCAACGGACGGTCGAGCACCGCGTCGCCGGTGGTTTTGATAACGACAATTTCAATGGCACCATCGCCAGCCAGCTCGGGAAAAGCCGCGGCCAGTTTACGCTGGGTTTCGTGTGCCTGGGCCAGCGCCAGCGGGCTTCCGCGCGTGCCAATACGAAAGGATTTTTGGGTCATGGTTATTAAGTCACGCTTTTCGGTTTTTACCACGGTGGAAACGGCGGCCCTATGGGCGTAAAGTCCGCCCAGGCATTTAAACAACAGGCTCTTTATATATGATTGTTCTGGGAATCGAAACCAGTTGCGACGAAACAGCCGCCGCCGTCATTCGTGATGATGTAGGCGGGGCGGAAGTGCTGTCCAATGTGGTGCTCAGCCAGATTGAGGAGCACCGCCCCTATGGCGGCATCGTGCCCGAGGTGGCAGCGCGCGCCCATATGCAAACGGTGGATGGCGTGATTGCCCGCGCCATGGCCGAGGCCGGGCTGGACTTCAACCAGCTGGACGCCGTCGCCGCCACCGGCGGGCCGGGGCTGATTGGCGGGGTGATCGTCGGCGTGATGAGCGCCAAGGGCATCGCCCTGGCCAGAGGCCTGAAGTTTATTGCCGTCAACCACCTGGAGGCCCATGCACTGACCGCGCGCCTGACCGACGATGTTGCCTTTCCCTATCTACTGTTGCTGGTATCCGGTGGTCACAGCCAGTTTTTGGTGGTCAGAGGGGTCGGCCAATACACCCGCCTCGGCACCACCATCGATGATGCCATCGGCGAGGCGTTCGATAAATCGGCCAAGGTGCTGGGGCTGGGCTACCCCGGCGGCCCGGCGCTGGAAGCGGCGGCCACCAAGGGCAGCCCGGCGCGGTTTGATTTGCCGCGGCCGTTGAAGGGCAAGCCCGGGTGCGATTTTTCCTTTTCCGGGCTGAAGGCGGCGGTCAAACGCACGGTCGATGCCCTGCCACCGGGGGCCTTAAATGAAGCCGATGTCAACGACATGGCGGCTTCGTTTCAGGAGGCCGCCACCGACGTGGTGCGCGAGCGCACCAAAAACGCCATCGCCATTTGCCGGACACGGTTTCCCGAGGTGGGGTCTATCGTTGTTGCCGGTGGCGTCGCCGCCAACCGTGCGCTTCGCGAAACACTGGATACGCTGGCAAAACAAAACGGCCTGACGCTGGTGGCGCCGCCCGCTGCGCTTTGCACCGATAACGCGGCCATGGTGGCGTGGGCGGGCATCGAGCGCCTGAAGCTGGGGCTGGTCGACGAAATGGATTTTGCGCCGCGCCCGCGCTGGCCGCTGGACCCCGATGCCCCCCGGGCGGCAGGCGCAGGGGTCAAGGCGTGAGGGCTTGCCCAATGGTAGTGCCGGGGGCATAACAAACGGGCAGTTAAGTGAGGCAAAACGCATGCAGAAAATCGCGATCATCGGCGCCGGCGCATGGGGCACAGCCCTGGCGGCAGCCAGCCAGCGCGCCGGGCGCGACGTTCTGATATGGGCGCTGGAAACCGAGGTCGCGGATGCCATCAATAAAAAACACGAAAACAGCGTTTACCTTCCCGGCATAAACCTCGATGCGGGCATTGCCGCAACCAGTGATTTAAGCGCAGCGTTGGACGTTGACGCCGTGTTGATGGTCGCTCCCGCGCAGTTCGTGCGCGCAACGTGCGAAAAGGCAAAAGCAAACTGGAAGCCCGGCACCCCCATTGTCATTTGCGCCAAGGGTGTCGAGAAGGGCACCAACCGGCTGATGAGCGACATCGCCCGTGAAATCCTCGGCGCAGACGCCCCCGTTGCGGTGCTTTCCGGGCCGACCTTCGCTGCCGAGGTGGCCAAGGGGCTGCCAACGGCGGTGACGCTGGCGTGTGAAGACGAAGCGTTGGGTCAGTCCTTGATCGCCGCGCTGTCGTCGCGCACCTTCCGCCTTTACCTCGCGCCCGATGTTATCGGCGCGCAACTGGGCGGTGCGGTGAAAAACGTGCTGGCCATTGCGTGCGGCATTGTCGAGGGCAAGGGCATGGGCGATAACGCACGCGCCGCGCTGATCACCCGCGGCATTGCCGAAATTGCCCGCCTCGGACAGGTCATGGGCGCCAACCCCAAAACCCTGATGGGGCTTTCCGGTCTGGGCGACCTGACGCTTACTTGCAACGCCATGCAGTCGCGCAATTTTTCCCTCGGTCATGAACTGGGCCGCGGCCGCAAGCTCAAGGACATTCTGGCCGAACGCAAGGCGGTAACCGAAGGCGTGCACAGCGCCGAAAGCGTTTGCGACCTGGCGCTGGCAAACCAGGTGGATATGCCCATTTGTCAGGCAGTTCATGCAGTACTGAATGTTGAGGCCGACCTCGATTCCATTATTCACGGCCTGCTGGACCGGCCTTTAAACGTTGAGTAAATGTTGAATAGCCTTCTTTGAATTTAAACGGAGACCGCCCATGTTGTTTTGTATTTATGCCACCGACAAATCCGACGCGCTCGAGACGCGCATGGCCGCCCGACAGGCGCACCTGGACTACATCAAGGAAAATTACAATGACAACATGGTTTGTGCCGGGCCGCGCCTTTCGGATGACGGCGAAGCGATGATTGGTTCTGCGGTCATCATCGACCTGCCGGACGAGGCCGCCGTTCAGGTTTTTTGCAAAAACGACCCGTATTCCATTGCCGGCATTTTTGAAAGCGTTGAGATCACCCGCTTCAAGCATGTCTTTCCGATGAAAGACTGAGGGCTGGCCATGCGAAAGGCCAAGCCCGTGTGTGTGCTGAGCGACGTGCCCGATGGCGATTCCGCCGCCATCGACACCAAGATAGACCGCAAAAAGGTGCAATTGATTGCCGTTCGCCGGGGTGAGGACGTGCGCCTTTACCTTAACTCGTGCCCACACATCGGCACGCCGCTGGATTTCACCGCGGGCCAGTTCCTGAACACGGGCAAAGACAAGATTATATGTTCCACTCACGGCGCGTTGTTTGAGATCGACAGCGGGTTGTGCGTCCACGGGCCATGTGAGGGCCAGAGCCTGGAGCCCATTGCCGCCGAGGTGCACGACGGCAAGGTCTGGCTGGCCTGAACGGGGCGCAGAAGTCAGGCCCCCCTTGCTCAACATCGGCATTTACCCGATAATTAATGCCACAAAAAAACCCGCCAAAAAAAGGTGGGACATCAACAAGAACGTTATTTTTCTCCGGGGAGGAGCAGTTTCACATGAGCGATAAACATTTTTTTCCGGTTCCCGACCAGATAGCCAAAAGCGCTTGGGTTGATGATGACAAATACAAGGACATGTATGGCCAGTCTGTTGCCGACCCCGAAAAGTTCTGGGGCGAACACGGCAAGCGCCTTGAGTGGATAAAGCCGTTTACCAAGGTCAAGGACGTCAATTACAACAAGCCGGATGTTTCCATTAAATGGTTTCACGATGGCACGCTGAACGCCTCAGTCAACTGCATTGACCGCCACCTGAAAACGCGAGCCAACCAGACCGCCATAATCTGGGAAGGCGACGACCCGGACGTTTCCAAAACCATCACCTACCAGGAACTGCACGACGAAGTGTGCAAGCTGGCCAACGCCATGAAGGCGCGCGGCATCAAGAAAGGCGATGTGGTAACCCTTTACATGCCGATGATTCCCGAAGCCGCCTACGCCATGTTGGCGTGCACGCGCATCGGCGCCATTCACTCGGTTGTGTTTGGCGGGTTTTCACCGGAAGCGCTGGCCGGGCGTATTATTGATTGTAATTCCAACTGCGTGATTACAGCCGATGAAGGCTTGCGCGGCGCCAAGCCCATTCCGCTGAAGGCCAACGTAGATGCGGCACTGGAACAATGCCCCGGTGTTGAGACCGTGTTTGTGGTTTCGCGCACCAAAGCCGATGTCGGCTGGGTCGAAGGGCGCGACGTTCGCTATTACAAGGCAATCGCCGAACAGGAAGCAACGTGCGAGCCGGAAGAAATGAACGCCGAAGACCCGATGTTCATTCTTTATACATCCGGCTCCACCGGCAAACCCAAGGGTGTGTTGCACACCACCGGCGGTTACATGGTTTATGCCGCCATGACCCACCAGTATGTTTTCGATTATCACGATGGTGATGTCTACTGGTGCACCGCCGATGTCGGCTGGGTTACGGGGCACAGCTATATCGTTTACGGGCCACTGGCCAACGGGGCAATCACCCTGATGTTTGAAGGCGTGCCCAATTATCCCGACTCATCGCGCTTCTGGCAGGTGTGCGACAAACACAAGGTCAACATTTTCTACACCGCGCCAACCGCCATACGGGCCCTGATGCGCGACGGTGACGGCCCGGTCACGAAAACATCGCGCCAATCCATTCGCCTGTTAGGCACGGTGGGCGAGCCCATCAACCCCGAAGCGTGGATGTGGTATTACAACGTGGTTGGTGACCGGCGCTGTCCCATCGTTGACACGTGGTGGCAAACGGAAACCGGTGGCATCATGATCACGCCACTTCCCGGTGCGACAAAGTTGAAACCCGGTTCGGCCACGCGGCCGTTCTTTGGCGTGCGCCCACAACTGGTTGACGCCGAAGGCAACGAAATACTGGGTGCGGGCGAGGGCAACCTTTGCATTGTCGATTCATGGCCCGGCCAAATGCGCACCGTTTTCGGTGACCACGAGCGTTTCATAGAAACCTATTTTTCCACCTACCCCGGAAAGTATTTCACCGGCGACGGCTGCAAACGCGACGAAGACGGCTATTACTGGATAACCGGTCGCGTCGATGATGTGATTAACGTTTCCGGTCACCGCATGGGCACCGCAGAAGTCGAAAGCGCGCTGGTGGCGCACACCAAGGTGGCCGAAGCCGCCGTGGTCGGCGCACCGCATGACATCAAGGGCCAGGGCATCTATGCCTACGTTACCTTGAACGCTGGCGTTGAAACCAATGACGAACTGAAAAAAGAGCTGGTCGCATGGGTGCGCAAGGAAATCGGCCCCATTGCCTCGCCCGACTGGTTGCAGTTCGCGCCCGGCCTGCCGAAAACGCGTTCCGGCAAAATCATGCGCCGTATCCTGCGCAAAATCGGCGAGAACGATTTTTCAAACCTCGGCGACACCTCGACGCTGGCCGACCCGGCGGTGGTCGATGATTTGATCGAGAACCGGCAGAACCGATAGGAACGGGGCAGGCTGGCCGCCGGTTATTTTGAGGGGACTTTCGCCCCCACACCCCGGGGTGGTGGATGATTTGATCGAGAACCGGCAGAATCGTTAAGCGCTGGCGACAACCCAAAACAAAACGGCGGCACCTTTGGGCGTCGCCGTTTTTTATTGCCGCAAAAGTGCTGGGCTTTAACCCTTGTCGGGGTTGATGTTGAGCGTGCTGGCGATGGCGGCAACGGCTTCTTCAATGGTGGCGGCGATGGGCTCATCACCAACGCCGACGCTATCACCAAAGAGCGATTGCAGGCGCGCCAACTGGCCTTCGATGGTTTCGGTGGCGGCTTCATCGGGTGCGCCGGCTTTGCCCTCTGCCGTCCCGGTCGCTATTTCGGTTGCCTGTTCGGCCACTTGTTCGGCAACGTCCGCAGCTTCCCTGGCGGCAGTCGCGGCAACATCGAGGTGGTCGAACAACATCAGCAGGCGGTCGCTGTAGGTGGCGCCCTCGGTGCCGCCGGGCACCATGCCAAAGGCGGCTTCCAGCTCGCGGACGCGCTCGGAAAGTTCAGCCACGCTCATGAATTATTCTCCCTCTCAAGGCCCCATATATAAGTAGGGGGGCCGAGCAATCAATGGAAATCAAAAATCCGTGCGCTAAAAATCGGTGCAGCGCCCCTTTTGTTCCCAGTCGCCATAACGTGTTGGCTCCGGCCCTTTGGGGCCGCCAATTTCTTCCACCGCTGTTGTGTTTTCTGCTTTTTGTGGCGGCTTCTTTTTTGTGGCAGCCTCAGTGGGTGGCGCCTCGGGCGCTTCGGGTTTTTTGATGTTGTTTTCTGAAGTCATGCAAAGCAGTGTATCGCCAAGCATGGGCGTGGTATAGGGGTACGAGCCGCAGAACCTTATCCTTATATGCAAAGGAGCCCACGCCATGGCCCGTGCCGCCGCCGTCGACCTGCTTGAAACCGTGCTTGAGCGAAAACGCACACTGGACGATGCTGAAACCGCCAGCGAAACGTTTTTAGCCTTAAGCCCCCGCGACCGCGCACTGGCAAACGCCATCGTCATAACGACCCTGCGTCACCTCGGCGAAATTGACGCCATCATCGACGCCTACCTCGAAAAACCGCTGGGCCCCAAGGCGCGGCCGATCCGCCATATCCTGCGCAGCGGGCTGGCGCAGTTTTTGTTTCTAGGCATTCCCGACCACGCCGCGGTTTCCGAAACCGTAGACCTGTGCCGTGGTTCCGGTGGCGTGCCTTATAAAAAACTGGTCAATGCCATTTTGCGCCGCACCGGGCGCGAGGGCGCGGCGCTGCTTAAGACGCTTGATGCCCCGAAACTGAACACGCCCGCGTGGCTGTGGGAACGGTGGGTCAAAACCTACGGCGAAGAAACCACACGCAACATTGCAGCGCGCCACATGGTCGAGCCACACCTGGACCTGGCGGTAAAATCTGACCCCGCCGGGTGGGCCGCGAAGCTGGGTGGCACCATGTTGCCGACCGGTGCGGTTCGTCTGAACGAAAACAAGGGGCGCGTCAGCGAACTTGAAGGTTATGAAGAAGGTGAATGGTGGGTGCAGGACGCCGCTGCGCAATTGCCGGTGCGCCTGTTGGGTGACGTTTCGGAATTGAACGTCATCGACCTTTGCGCCGCACCCGGCGGCAAAACGCTGGAGCTGGCTGCATTGGGCGCACACGTTACGTCCATTGACCGTTCCGAAAAACGATTGCGCCGCGTTGGCGAAAACCTGGAGCGCACAAAACTGCGCGCCGACCTTGTGACCGCCGATGCGGCAACATGGCGGCCAAAACAGCTGGCCGATGTGGTGTTGCTGGATGCGCCGTGTTCTTCCACCGGCACACTGCGTCGCCACCCCGATGTGGCATACCTTAAAAGCGAGACCGACATTCAAAAGCTGGCGGCCGTGCAAACCCGCCTGTTGCACGGTGCGCTGGAAATGGTCAAGCCCGGTGGGCGGGTTGTCTATTGCACCTGTTCGCTGGAGCCGGAAGAGGGCGAAAACCAGATCGCTACGCTTTTGAAAGCCGGCGCGCCGGTGACGACTGACCCGATGAGCCCGGCTGAAGCCGGCGCCATGGGCGAGCTGGTCAACGCCGATGGCCAGTTGCGCACCCTGCCCAGCCATCTTTCCGAAATTGGCGGACTGGACGGTTTTTTTGCCGCCCGCCTTAAACGCCTGTAAACAACATATTGGCCGTGTGACGGCCATTGTTGCCGCCCGTTGGCGAAGCTGATAGGCCTTTTATATGTTCAGCCGCAAAACCCCACTGGTTGTTGAAAAAACCACCCGGCCCGCCACCAGCGGCGGCCTCAAAGCGAGCTGGCTTTACCGCGCCTGGCTCACCGGGCCAACGCCCGGTGATATCCGCCGCCAGCTGCCGAACCAGTGGCCCGGCGACCCACAGGCAGGGCACCGGGTGCTGGATGGTGATTTTGCGTTTCGTGGCGAAAGCTACCCCATCACCCTTGCCGCCGCGTTGCCCGATGACGCCACCGAGGCGTGGCAGGCGTGGTTTCACGGTTTCGGCTGGCTTGCCGACCTCGCCGCGCTGGACGGTGTAGACGCCGCCAACCAAGCGCAACGCCTGAGCGGGGAATGGATAGAAGCCAACCGCCACTGGCAAGCCATATCATGGGCGCCGGAAGTGGCGGCCGAGCGGCTGATAGCGTGGCTGACCAACTGGTCATTTTTGACTACGGTTCCTGAAAACGCAGACGCCAGCCGCCGGGCTCTGAAAAAAAACCTGCTTAAACAAGCCGCGCGCGATAGCCGCCACCTTGCCCGCGCCCTGCCCACCGAACACGATAGCCGCCGCCTGCACACCATCAAGGGATTGGTCGCGACAAGCCTTTCGCTTTTTGCCCGTGGCCAGAAAAAAGCAATTGCGCGGCTTATAGCGGAAATCGAAATCCAGATACTGGCCGATGGTGGCCACGTGGAACGCAGCCCCGAAGCACTGGCGATGGTGTTGCGTGACTTGCTGGACTTACGTTCATGGCTGGCCGCAACTGGCGAAGATGTTCCGGGCGCGCTGCAAAACGCCATCGACCGCATTGCGCCAACGCTGCGCCTGCTGCGCCACCCCGATGGCGGCCTGGCGTTGTTTAACGGTGGCGCAAAAGGTGACGTTCAGTTGCTGGACCAGCTTTTGGTGCAGGCCGAAAGCACCGCCACCCAGAACAACGCGCCATTGATGGGGTTCCAGCGACTTTCATCGGGCGCCACGCACATTATTATGGATTGCGGTGTGCCCGGTGGCCCGGGGCCGAACCACCACGCCGGAACGTTGAGTTTTGAAATGAGCATCGGTAACCAGCGCATGGTGGTGAATTGCGGC
Source organism: uncultured Thalassospiraceae bacterium (assembly GCA_965602455.1). Classification (GTDB taxonomy): domain Bacteria; phylum Pseudomonadota; class Alphaproteobacteria; order Rhodospirillales; family Magnetovibrionaceae; genus CBFCYL01. Next base: position 16,741 of record CBFCYL010000024.1, read on the forward strand.
ACCAGTCGCGAAAAAAGCCAGCAATGGCATCAGGCGCTGGCGACAACGGCGGCCCATTCCACACTAACGGTAAACGACACATCTTCCGCCGCGTTTGATGACAACGGAAAGCGCAGGCGCGGGCCGACGATTGTGCCGTGTGAGCGCCGTGAAAGTGATGAGCAGGATGTCGCGGTTGAAGCCAGCCACGATGGTTACGCCGCCATATTCGGGCTTAAACATCACCGCGCCATTTTTGTTGCCGGTGGCGGCGAGGACGTGCGCGGCGAAGACCGACTGGCGGGAACGGGCGGCGAAGCCTTTACCATCCGCTTTCACCTTCACCCCGGTGTGCACGCGTCGCTGCTTTCCGGTGGCGAAGGTGTTTTAATAAAACTGGGAAAAAATGACCTGTGGCGTTTTCGCGTATCGGGCGCCGAAGTTTCGCTGGGCGAAAGCATTTACAGTCATCAGGCGGGACGGTCGCGAGCGTGTGAACAAATTATTTGCACCGGCCCTTTGTCGGGCAACGGCGTGTTGGTCAAGTGGGCTTTTCAACGTGAAAGTATTGACAACAAAACAGGCAAGAGGGTGGGCGGGGAATGAACGGCATTAACAAACTTTCCATTATCGTGCCTTGCTATAATGAAGAAGCAACGCTCGCCCGTTTGGTTGAAAAAGTGCTGGCGGCCGACACTTCAGGGCTCGAGGTCGAAATGTTGATTATTGACGATGGCTCTGTGGACAATTCTCTAGGCGTTGCGCAGAAACTTTCAGAGAACGACGCGCGCGTTCGCGCTATCGCCCAGCCGTTTAATCAGGGAAAGGGCGCCGCGTTGCGCCGCGGCTTTGCCGAGGCCACCGGCGACGTGGTGCTGGTGCAAGATGCCGACCTTGAATACAACCCGAACGAATACCCGTCGTTACTGGCGCCCATTATCAACGCCAAGGCTGATGTGGTGTATGGGTCGCGGTTTAAAAACGCGCTGCCCGAAGGGGCCAAATACCTGCGCCACACCGTGGCCAACCGGTTCCTGAGTATACTTTCCAACCTTTTCACAGGACTCGGCACCACCGATATGGAGACCTGCTATAAGGTCATTCGCGTCGACGTGCTGCGGCGACTCAAGCTCACCGAAAACCGCTTCGGCATTGAGCCTGAAATAACGGCGCGCCTGGCGCGGCTCAGCCCCCAGCCCCGGTTTACCGAGGTCGCCATTTCCTACCAGGGACGCACCTACGAGGAAGGCAAGAAAATCGGCTGGAAAGACGGTGTCAGCGCCATCCGTTGCATCATCCAGCATGGCCTGTTTTAGGGGCTTAGGGGCGTTTTTGGGCTCTCACTGAGCGCAGCGGATGTGCTAGGTTCGGCTCAACGCGGGCGCATAAACGCTCACACGAAAACAAAGCCACAAGAACCGCCTGAGGGGTCAGTGCCTAAATCATGAAATGGCTACCAACATCGCTGATTCCCAGCCGTCGCGCGCAAGTCGCGTTTGCCCATGATGTTTTTATGGCGGCGTTGTCGTTCGGGCTTTCCATGGCGCTGCGCCTGGACTTCGAAATTGATTCTTACCATAGCCGCGTCATGGTGCCGGGCACGTTGGTGTTTGCCGCAACGGCAGCGGTCGTATTTTTAAGCCTTAGGCTTTATCGCGGCATCTGGCGTTATGCTTCCATGAATGACCTGGTGCAGTTGACCAAGGCGGTAACGCTGTTGCAGTTGTTGTTTGCGTTTGAAATGTTTGTCCTGTTCCGTCTTGAGGGCGTTCCGCGCACACTGCCTTTCGTAAACTGGTTCGTGTTGATGGCGTTGCTGGGGGGGCCGCGGTTTTTATACCGCCTGTTCAAGGATCGGCAATTTGACTGGCACCTCGACCGCGAAGGCGAGACAAGAATACCAGTTCTACTGGTCGGCGCCGGAGATGAATCGGAATTGTTTATTCGCGCCGCGCGCGCCCATGGTGGCGGCAACTACAAGGCCGTGGGGATCCTCTCTGAAAGTGAGGGCCGCGTTGGACGGGTTATTCACGATGTGCCGGTGCTGGGCACGGTGGAAAGCCTGAATACGGTTGTGGAAAAGCTGGGCAAGGATGGCATGGCGCCCCAGCGCCTGGTGTTAACCAAAGACTCCATCAAGGGCACAGAAGTGCGCGACCTGTTGCAAGCCGCCGATAAACTCGGCATGACACTGGCCCGCACCACCAAGGCATATGACCTGAGGGTCGGCACCGACACCGTTGAAACCCGACCTGTAAATATCGAAGACCTGCTGGGCCGCCCCCAACAACCGCTGGACCGCGATGCCATGGCCGCCCTGATTAAGGATCGCCGCGTTATGATTACCGGCGCGGGCGGCTCCATCGGTGCGGAACTGGTGCGCCAGATTGCGGCCCTGGGGCCGAGCGATCTAACATTGGTAGAAAATTCCGAATTCGCACTTTATAAAATTGACCAGGAAGTTTCCAAACACGCCGAAAATCTTCAACGCCACGCCGTGATTGCCGATGTGCGTGACCGTGGGCGCATGAACCAGTTGATGCAGCGTCACAAGCCAGAGCTGGTGTTTCATGCCGCCGCCCTGAAGCACGTGCCACTGGTTGAGGAAAACCCGTTTGAAGGTGCGCTGACCAACATCATCGGCACGCGCATCGTCGCCGATGCCTGCCGGGCAGCGGGCGTTCAGGTAATGGTGATGATTTCAACGGATAAGGCAATCAACCCGACCAATGTCATGGGGGCGACCAAACGCGTGGCGGAAGCTTACTGCCAGGCGCTGGATATTGAGCGTGGCGCAACGGACACGCATTTTGTAACCGTTCGCTTTGGCAATGTTCTCGGCTCCACTGGTTCCGTGGTGCCATTGTTCCAGAGACAACTGGCCGCGGGCGGGCCGCTGACCGTAACACACCCGGACATGGAACGTTTTTTCATGACCGTGCGCGAAGCCGTCGAGCTGGTGTTGCAGGCATCGGCCATCGGCGCTGAAAACCAGGCATCGAACGGCAAGATTTTTGTTCTCGATATGGGCGAGCCGGTAAAAATTGTCGATCTGGCACGCCAGATGATCCGCCTTGCCGGACTGGAGCCGGAAAAAGACATCGCCATCGCGTTTACCGGCGTGCGCCCCGGCGAAAAGCTGTTTGAAGAAATCTTTCACGAAAGCGAGCAGTTGCTGCCAACCACGGCGCCGGGCGTGCTGCTGGCCTCGCCGCGTACCCAGGAGCTGGCCACCATCAACGCCCGGCTGGACACCATAGAAACCCAGGCGCGGGCCGAAAACCTTCCCGGGCTGCTGGGGGCCATCGCCGAATTGGTGCCCGAGGCCGAGCTGAGCGCAGGCAAACAAGGCGACGAATAATGCGCCGTTATTGAGGCTGGCCTTTGGCCCACGCAATTGCTATTTAAGCGCCATTCAAGGACGCCAACAACCCATACAGGAACGCCACCACCCATGTCTGAGCCCATCCGCCGCGCACTTTTATCCGTTTCCGACAAAACCGGGCTGCTTGAGTTTGCCCAATTCCTGAGCGAGCACGATGTGGAGATACTATCCACCGGCGGTTCGGCCAAAATGCTGACCGACGGCGGCGTTGCGGTAACCGAAGTTTCAAAGCACACCGGCTTTCCCGAAATCATGGATGGTCGGGTCAAGACGCTTCAGGCGAAAATTCACGGCGGCATCCTGGCGGTGCGCGATAATACCGAGCACCAAAAAGCCATGGCCGAGCATGACATCCAGCCCATCGACCTGGTGTGCGTAAACCTTTACCCGTTTGAAGAAACCCGTGCGCGCGGTGCTGGTTATGACGAGAGCGTGGAAAACATAGACATTGGCGGCCCCGCCATGATTCGCGCCGCGGCCAAAAACCACGGCGACGTTACGGTGGTGGTTGAGCCGGAAGATTATGAGTTGGTCATGGAAGACATGATGGCAAATGGCGGCGCGACCACGGAGGCCTTACGCAAGGAACTGGCCGGGCGCGCCTTTGCGCGCACGGCGGCGTATGATGCCGCTATTTCCGGTTGGTTACAGGGCGAGGCCGGGCCCCAGTGGCCCAAGCGCATGGCTTTTGCCGGTGAGTTGAAACAGACCATGCGTTACGGCGAAAACCCCCATCAGGCGGCCGCCTTTTACACCAATGGTGAAGCGCGCCCCGGCGTTGCCACGGCGACGCAAATACAGGGCAAGGAATTGTCTTACAACAACCTCAACGATACCGACGCCGCGTTTGAGCTGGCCGCCGAGTTCGAAGATGTGGCCTGTGCCATCATCAAGCACGCCAACCCGTGCGGTGTGGCCGTGGGCGGTTCGCTGATGGATGCTTACCAGCGTGCCTATGCCTGCGACATGGAAAGCGCGTTCGGCGGCATTGTTGCGCTGAACCGCACGCTCGATGAAGCCACGGCAAAAGAAATCGTCAAGATTTTTACCGAAGTTGTCATCGCCCCCGATGTGGACGAAACAGCCAAAGCCGTGCTGGCGGAAAAGAAAAACATACGCGTGTTGACCACCGGCGCCATGCCCGACGCCAACGGCGGCGGCATTGGAATCAAAACGCTGGCCGGCGGGATTTTGGTTCAAGGGCGCGACAGCCGCCTGGTTGAGGACCTCAAGGTCGTGACCAAGGCCCAACCGACCGACGCCCAGATGGCCGACCTGAAATTCGCCTTCACCATTGCCAAGCACGTCAAGTCCAACGCCATTGTTTATGCGCGTGGTGCGCAGACGGTCGGCATCGGCGCAGGTCAGATGAGCCGCGTGAATTCATGCCGCATTGCCGCGTTCCGGGCCGAGCAGGCGGCGAAGGCGGCGGGCGAAACGGAAAGCTGGGCCAAAGGCTCGGTGGTCGCGTCGGACGCCTTTTTCCCCTTTGCCGACGGCCTGATGGAAGCCATCGAAGCGGGGGCAGCGGCGGTTATTCAGCCGGGTGGCTCTATGCGCGATGAAGAAGTGATCAAGGCCGCCGATGAAGCCGGGGTCGCCATGGTGATGACCGGCATGCGCCACTTCCGTCACTAGAGATTAACCGAGCACAAACATCTTCTCGCGCTGGAACCAGCGCGCCGCCAGCAGAAAAATCAACGCCGCCGCCGTTAAGGTTGTGACGGACGCCAGAGCAACATGGCTGAGGGCAACCGTATCACCCATGGCCAGCTGGCTGAGCAATTGCATCTGCCCGAACACCGGCACCGCGGCGGTATAAACATTGGGCGCCAGCGGCGAAAACACCAGTACCATGCCCGGCAGCGCCGGGATTAACGGCAGCAAGCCGAGGTAGATTTGCGCCTCCTTCATGGAGCGCGTAACCACGGCGATGGATATTTGCAGCGTCACGGCAATGGCCATCAACGGCACCGTCACCAAAAACATGGCGGCAAAAACTTCCCAATCCGGTGGCGGCAACAACACGGGCTTACCCACCGTCGCCCAGTTTAGAAACGTGCGGAAAGCCGCAAGGTTGACCAGCGTGGTAATGGCCGTGAAAGCCAGCGTCGCCATGGCCTTGGCCAGCAACAAGCCCCAGCGTTCCATCGGTGCCAGCAACAACGGTTCCAGCGAGCCGCGTTCGCGCTCGCCCACCGTGGTGTCAATGGCCAGGTGAACGCCGCCAAGGAAAATCATGAAGATCACCAGCGGCGGCATCATGTTGTAAAAGAACACGGCGATGGACGGTCTTTCGGCAACAAAAATATCCTTAACTTTAACGGGGAATGCGAAGTCTTCGCCAAAGCCTGCGTCCTTCAAATCTTGCTGGGACTGTTGCTTGTTATAATTGCTGATGACCCCATCCATACGCGACGTAAAGCGGAAGTTCTTGATGCGGCCCAGGTTCATCAGCAATTGCACTTCAAAGCGTTTTTTGTCTTTCGCACTTTCCGGAATCACCAGAGCCACGGGAATATCACCTTTCTTGACCCGGGCATGGGCAATGTCGTAATCGGCTACGGGGATGACACGGATACCGTCTTCCTTGATGTAGTCGATAAGCTCGGGTGCGTTTTCGGAACCCATGACCAGCAGGTCAAAGGCTATGCGCTCGGATGATGACTGGATAGAGTTGCCCGTATAAGCCAGCGAAACGGAAACCAGTATCGGCCCCAACAACGGATAAACCAGCGCCAACAGTAAGGAGCGGCGGTCGCGGGTGTGGTCGCGCATTTCCTTTCTGAAAACGGCCATGATGCGGCTGAGCACGCCAGCATCTTGTGAATTTGTCGTGCTGTATTTTTTCACGACACTTTCTCCGTTTGTTTATACAGCACGCGAACAAAAACCTCCTCAAGGTCTTCGGCGCCCGTCAGTTGTCGCAATTCATCGGGCGTGCCTTTCGCAACAAGGCGGCCTTCAGCAACAATGACCAGTTGGTCGCACAGGGCTGAAACCTCGGTCATGATGTGGCTTGAAATCAAAATGCAGTGACCATCGTTTTTCATTTCACCAATCAACGCCCGCACGGCGCGCGAGCTCATAACATCCAGGCCATTGGTCGGCTCATCCAAAATAAGGTTCTTGGGGCGGTGCACCAGTGCGCGGCCGAGCGCGACTTTTAATTCCTGGCCACGGGAAAAACCCTTGGCGCGCCGGTCTGCGAAATCTTCCATACCCAGACGCTCAATCAATTCGCTGATGTCATCTTCCAGCTCCTGACCACCGGCGCCGTGCAAGCGACCGAAATATCGAATGTGTTCGCGGGCCGTCAAACGTGGGTAAAGGCCGCGCACATCGGGCAACACACCAAGGTGGCGCTGGGCGATCATGCGGTTATCGGAAACGTTGATGCCGTCAACCTCGGCGTGGCCACCGTCTGGCATCAGCAGCCCGTAGACGATGCGAAAGGCAGTGGTTTTGCCGGCACCGTTGGGGCCGATCAGGCCGGTGACCATGCCATCGGGGGCTTCGAGGGAAAGGCCGTCGAGCGCCATGACCGGGCCGAACGCCTTGGAAAGGTTTTGCATTTTGATCATCGAGCCAAGCCTACCACACCCACAAACGCACACCGTCTTGCTTCCGGAACCATATCCAAACCGGGAAAGTGTTCCATAGCCTTGATGTTAAAGCACAATTTATTTTACGCCAAGGCGCTATCGCAACCGCCCCTTGGCGCGGGCCTTGCAACGATGAACGCGGCGGCGGGATGTTTTGCATTCTGCAATACCGCACCGCCCAACATGCGGCGACCTTTAAGGGGCCGTTGGGAGAGCCGATGTCCAAGATTCTTGTTATCGATGATGATGATGACCTGAGAAGCCTGTTGGAAATTTTTTTTACTTCCACGGGTCATCAGGTTTACAGCTGTGCCAACGGCGCGCTTGGCTTAATGGTAGCAGCACGTGAAATGCCGGATGTTGTGCTTCTGGATATCGACATGCCGGTTCTGAGTGGTCATGAAACACTCGAAACCCTGAAGGCGGACATCGCAACGAACCACATTCCCGTTGTGGTTTTAACCAGTTACGACCACACGGCACATCGCAAGCGTGCATTTTTAACTGGCGCCGGAGCGTTTGTCAGCAAACCGGTTGAATTACCGGACCTGATGACCTGCATCGACCATCTTATTCATTTGCGTCCACACGCTTAAAAAACAGGAGGAGTAATTATGTCAACCATACTGATTGTCGATGACGATGATGATGTGACCGCCTTGCTGGATAGCGTATTGACCATCAGCGGATACCGCGTTGAAATTGCCGTGAACGGCATTGAAGCGGTCGAGCGGGTAAAGGAGGTCCGCCCCGACCTGCTCATTCTGGATCTCAACATTCCGTTTTTAAACGGCTATGAGGTTTTGAATATAATCAAGGCAAATCCAAAAACTAAATCGTTGCCGGTTTTAATCATGTCGCACCACACGAACGCTATAGACCGCGAAGAAGCCTACCTGGACGGCTGCGAAGCGTTCATCGCCAAACCGATAGACCTGGGCAACCTGTTAAAACTGGCGAGTGATCTTTTGTCGCCGCTTTCCAAAACGGCCTGACCCTTAACCGCCATGCGCGCCAGGCGCCTTTAGCGCGGGAACAAAAACCAACAGGCCCGCACCCAGCGCGAAGAACGCCAGAATGGTCGCCATACCGGCGCGTTGGCTATCAAACATCACCGTTGCCCAGCCCAGAAGCGCGGGGCCGAGAAACGCCGTCGCTTTTCCCGAAAGTGCATAGAGACCAAACATTTCCGTTTCCATGCCCCGGGGTGCAAGGCGCGCCATATAAGAGCGACTGGCCGCCTGTGCCGGCCCGACGAAAAGGCCAAGCGGCAGCGCGAACGCCCAAAACAACATTTTCCCCTGCGCCATCAACAAGGCAGCGCCCAAAATGCTTAAACCGGCTAAGGCAATCATCACCACTGTCTTCGGCCCAAGACGGTCGTCCAGCCAGCCGAAACCGGCAGCACCAATGCCTGCGGTAACGTTAATGCCAATGCCGAATATAATCAGCTCACTGAAGCTCATTCCAAACGTGCCTGCTGCGTAAATGCCGCCGAAGGCAAATAATGTGTTGATGCCGTCTGTATATATCATGCGCGCAAACAGAAACTGGAACGCGACTTTATGTTGGCGAAACGCTTTCAGGGTTTTCCAAAGTTCCGATACGCCTTCGCGAACCAATGTCCCCGCCGGTTTTCCGGAACCAGGTTTGTCGGGCGCCCACAAAAACAAAGGTATTGAAAAAACGCCCACCCAAAGTGCCGTCAGCACAGCGGTGGCGCGCACATTCATGGCATCGGCTTTAGGCACACCGAACCATGGCACCTCGGCCTGCACAAAGGCGACCAACGCCAACGCCAGACACGACAGGCCGCCCGCATAGCCCAGCCCCCAGGCCCAGCCGGAAATGCGCCCGATGCGGTCACCCGCCACCAGCGCTGGCAACATGGCGTTGTAAAACACCACGCCCATTTCAAAGGCAAAGTTGGCAATTGCCACCATCACCAGTGCATAAACCACCCACGTTGCATTGGGCGCCACCATCACCAGCGCCGCCGTGGCAACAACACAAACGGCGGTAAAAAAACCGAGCCAGCGTTTATTGTGCCCGCCGCGGTCGGCCACTGCGCCCAACACCGGGCCCGCCAGGGCAACACATAAGGCAGAAGCCGACATGGCCCAGCCCCACATGGCAGTGCCGCTGACCACATCAGGCGCCACGGCCTTGGTAAAGTAGGCGGCAAAAACAAAGGTGATAATGAGGGTCGGAAAGGCCGAGTTGGCCCAGTCGTAAAACGACCACGCCACCAGCGCGCGCCGCGACGGGGCGGGTATACGGCCCCCACCTGCCATCAGCGCGCCTTTCGCGGTGGTGAGGCTGCTTGCCCGGTATCGTCGGCCAGGGCCCGCAACGAACGGCTGGCGACGGCAACCATAGACAGGTCGTTGATATCGCCGCTGCGCAACTCGCCCAGCAGCTGGTCGGTGCGCTCAACAGCTTCGTGGTGCGTTTCAGTCCATTGTTCCAATGCCTTAGCGGCATCAGGCTGTTTTTTCACGGTGCTCAGAATCTGGCCCGTCAGGTCGGCCTGAAGCTGAAACAGCTCTTCAATGTGTGCCGCCACGGCCAGTTTCTGCCAATGGCTTTCGCCTTCCAGCGTTTCACACGCACCACGCAAACGGCCAAGCCTGAAGCGCGCACCCACAACAAAATAAAGTTTTGCGACCTCTCGAACGCTGGTGCGGCGCGCCTGGGCAAGGCGCACAATATCAATTCCGGAAGCCAGGTTGACCAGCCCGGAAATGGATTTCGCCAGTGCCTTGGGTGCACCCTCATCGATGTAAACGGCGGCACGCTTGTTCAGGTCTTCACGGTAAAATGTTGGGATAACCGCTTCAAGGGCGCCCGCCAGCGTGGCGATATCTTTCTGGAAACCCTCAACCGCCCCCTTGATGGAGCCCGTCTGGCTGTTGCGCAGGAACCATGTTGTCGCGCGGTCCAGAAGACGGTTGATATCAAGGAACATGGCCGTTTGCACGCGCGCCGGAACCTTGTTGTCCAGCGCTTCGATGCCGGACCACAGCGCGCGCAGGCCGAACACTTCGCGCGCAATAATGTAGGCACGTGCAATGTGCGGCAGGTTCATGCCGGTTTTTTCCTGAAGCTGGGTAGCGAACGTGCCGCCAACCCGGTTAATCATGGAGTTGGTTACGCGCGTTGCAACAATTTCGCGCATCAGCCGGTGGCTGTTAATGGCGGCTTCGTATTTTTTTTGAAGCGGCGTTGGAAAATAGCTGATCAGGTCATCGACGAGGAACACATCATCCGGCACCGTGCTTTCCAACAACTCGTCGTAAAGCCATATTTTTGAGTATGACATCAACACCGATATTTCAGGGCGCGTCAGCCCTTGGCCGGATTGTGCACGCTCGTTCAGGGTTTCGTCATCGGGCAGGAACTCAACGGCCCGATTCAACCGGTCGCGTTTTTCCAGTTGCCGCATCAGGCGTTGCTGGTGGTCAATCCAGTCGGCGCCACGCGCCTGGATAACACTGATGGCCTGGGTTTGCAGGTAGTTATCGCGCAGCACCAGGGCGCCGACTTCATCTGTCATTTTTTCCAAAAGCTGATTGCGCCCGTTTTGTGTCAGCTTTTTGGTCGCAACCAAACGGTCGAGTAAAATCTTGATGTTCACTTCGTGGTCGGAACAGTCCACGCCGGCTGAATTGTCGATGGAATCGGTGTTTAGCCGTCCGCCTGAAAGGGCATATTCAACGCGCGCGCGCTGGGTCATGCCAAGGTTTGCACCTTCACCGATAACCCGGGCGCGAACTTCCGGCGCGTTCAGGCGCACCGCATCGTTGGTGCGGTCACCGGCGTCAACGTTGCTTTCGGTGCTGCTTTTGATGTAGGTGCCTATACCGCCAAACCACAGCAAATCAACCTTCATGCCCAGCACCATGCGCATCAATTCATTGGGCGTGGCGCGCGCAGCGTCGGTTTCAAACATGGCTTTCATTTCGGCTGAAAGCTCAATCCACTTTGCCTTGCGTTCATATATGCCGCCGCCCTTTGAAATCAACTTGGCATTATAATCTGCCCAGCCAGAGCGCGGCAGATCAAACAGTCGCTTTCGTTCCTTGAGCGTTGCGGCGGCGTTGGGGTTTGGGTCAATAAAGATGTGCAGGTGGTTAAACGCCGCTTGCAAATTAATGTGGGGAGAAAGCAGCATACCGTTGCCGAACACATCGCCCGACATATCGCCGACCCCGGCAACGGTGAAGGGTTCGGATTGCGTGTCGATGTCCATTTCGCGGAAATGACGTTTGACCGATTCCCAACCGCCGCGCGCGGTGATTCCCATTTTCTTGTGGTCGTAGCCAACCGAACCGCCGGATGCAAACGCATCGCCCAGCCAGAAGCCGTAATCATCGGAAACCGCATTGGCGATATCGGAAAACGTGGCTGTGCCCTTGTCGGCGGCAACAACCAGGTAGGGGTCATCGTCATCGTGTCGCAGCACTTGTGGCGGTGGCTTGATGCGCCCGCTTTCGCTCAGGTTGTCGGTGATATCCAAAAGCCCGCGAATGAAGTTCTGGTAGCACGCAATGCCTTCGGCAAGAAACGCCTCGCGGCCGCCTTCGCTTGGCGGGCGTTTGACCACAAAGCCGCCCTTGGAGCCAACCGGAACAATAACGGCGTTTTTAACCTGCTGGGCTTTCACCAAACCTAAAATTTCGGTGCGGAAATCTTCGCGCCGGTCAGACCAACGAAGCCCGCCGCGCGCCACCGAACCGAAGCGCAGATGAATGCCTTCAACGGTGGGCGAATAAACAAATATTTCAAACCGCGGACGCGGCAACGGCAGCTCTTCCACATCGCGCGAAGAAAGCTTGAACGATAAATATGGCTTCACTGTTCCGGGCGCGCCGGCCACGTTTTGGAAAAAATTGGTCCGCAGCATGGCATCCACCAGATTAATCATGCGGCGTAATATGCGGTCCTGGTCGGCGCTTTCGACGTCGTCAAGCATATCCACCACACGCTTGCGAATACGCGCGGTCTTGGTATGCGCTTTTTGGACATCCTTGTCCGTCGTGCCCGAAGCAGGGTCAAACTTTGCCTTGAACATATCGACGATGCCCTTGGTGATGCGCGGGTTCGCGATCAGGGTTTCTGCCATGTAGTCCTCGGAAAAGCTGATTCCGGCCTGACGCAGATATTTAAAGAAGGCGCGCAACACCGTTACCTCGCGCCAATCCAGCCCGGCGAAAAGCACCAGCGCGTTCAACGCATCACTTTCCATTTCACCCGACCACACGCGCGCAAAGGCAGCATGAAAAGCATCGCGCACACCATCGAGGTTCTCGGGCACGTCGCCTCTTGGCTCCAGCCCGAAGTCATGAATGGATATCCAGTCGGACGCATTTTTGGGATGCACCCGGTGAGGAATTTCCTCAATCACGTTGAGCCCCAAGTCTTCCAACATGGGCAGCACACCGGAAAGCGCTATGGGCCTGGATGGATGATACATTTTAAAACGCAGCCGTGTTGGCGGCTCATCTTCATTGCGATACAGGTTCAACGCAACATGGCCACCGGCAAAAGTTTGTTCAATACGCTTAATGTCACCGATGGATTCACCGGCTTCAAAGCGTTGCCGGTACCCGGCATCAAAGGCTTCGCCGTATATTTCCAGCAAGCGCACACCTTCGGTTTCGCCGGCGTACTTAATCAACGCTTCGCTCATGTTGTCGGCCCACGTGCGTGCTTCGCCACGCAGGGCTTCTTCCAATACTTTTTCGCTGAATTTCGGAATAGCCCCCGGCGTGGTTGATACGGTGACATGAAGGCGCGCCAGTGCCTGCTCGCCCAACACGCCCTTTTGCGCGGTGACCTTGCCATTGAATGTTCTTTCCAGCACGCCTTGCATCCGCAGCCTAAGGTCTGTGGTGTAACGATCGCGGGGGATAAATATCATGCAGGAAATAAACCGCTCGAAATCATCCTTGCGCAGAAAAAGCGCAACTTGCTGGCGGTCTTGCAGCCGTAAAATACCGATGCTGTTTTTCAGCAGGCTTTCGCTGGAAACCTGGAACAGCTCATCACGGGGATAGGTTTCCAGAATATTCAATAGAACTTTTCCGTCGTGCGAATTTGCCGCCAGTCCTGCTGCATCAAAAGTTTTCTGGACCTTTTGCCGTAACACCGGAATGTCGCGCACACTTTTATTATAAGCCCCGGCGGCAAACAGGCCGACAAACACACGCAAGCCCACCACGTTACCACGGGAATCCATGCGCTTTATGCCGATGGTATCAAGATGCACGGGGCGGTGAATTCTTGAAAGCGTGTTGGCTTTGTTGACCATCAGCAAGTCTGGCTTGCTGACAAAGGCGCGCACCTCGGGTGGCATGTCCTTCAGGTTGCGCAGTTCGTGCAACACCACGCGCGATGAATCGCTCAAGATGCCAAGGGCCGAATCCTTGACGATGTTGGCCCTCCCCTTGGATCCGTTTTTTGTAAACGCATATTCGCGATAACCCAAAAACGTAAAATGGTCGTCGTGCAGCCACTGCAGGAACTGCTGTACTTCCTTGGTGTCTTTTGCCGACATTTTGGTTTTTTGGTTGCCGATATCATCGGCTATCTCGGAAATCAGGCCGCGCATCGTACGCCAGTCGCCGACCGCCAGACGAACATCGGACAAGACCGCTTCAATGGAGTTTTTGATTTCTTCAAGGCGCTCAGTGGACTGAAGGTTGACCTGGATGTGCATGAATGATTCGCGCTGTGCATCGGTGTTTTTTTCGCCGGGCCCGACCACCTGGGCAAGCTTGCCCGCGGCGTTGCGCGCTACATGCACAATCGGATGAATGGCCAGGTGAACGCTCAGGCCAAGACGGTTCAGTTCCGCGGTGACTGAATCATAAAGAAACGGCATGTCGTCATTGACGATTTCCACCACCGTGCGCGAAATGACGTAGCCGTGTTTCTTTTTTTCGGGATTAAAAACGCTGACCAGCGCGGTTCCTTGGCGACGACTGGCGGCGCCCTTGAGGTGGTTTTTGGCGATGGCACTGAGCGTTGCGGCACCGCAGGTCTTGTAGTCTTCGGCCGAAAGGCTGGCAAGGTAATGACTGACAAAGTGACCGCCTTGACGCGCCGTTGAGGGACGCCCCTTTTTCGTAGGTTTCTTGGATTTTCCAGTTTTTTTGGCCCGCGCCATGATCGCCCTCTCCCGCATCGCTACGCCCCCGACTAAGCTAGTGCGCATGGGGGAAAATACCATGGAAAACTTAGCCTTAGCCCATAATCCATTCGGCTGGATTGACCCTCTCACCCCCCTGTGGCAACGTATCGGGCATAGGGGCCATGGTTAGCAAATGGTAAAGGGAGCGTCAGGCACATGAGCACAACAGCAGGAAACCAGCAAAGCGCCTTGGCCAGCGAGATGGCCAGCGAGATGGCCAGCGAGCCCGTTGCAGGATCGAAACAAACTGATGCAAACCAGAAATGGAGGCGCCACCCGGTGGATATGCGCCTCACCATACCGTTTCTGGGAAGCCGCTTTTATTTTACCTTCGTTGCCGGTCGCGAGCAGCGTGCCCCGGAACGGCGGCTTGAAGAGCGTAAACAGTACCCGGTGCTGACCTTTGGAAACCTGTTTTTTGCCTTTGGCCTGCTGACCATCATCACCGTTTTTGCCCTCGCGGCCTTTGTCGCCCAAAGCGCCATCATCGAATACTGAGCAGCCCGACGCCATGGCGCGCCCGGTGAGGGCGAGGCCACGCGCTGGTTTTTGCTGTTTTTTATGGAAAAGTTGGCGCCTTGGCCGGCGGATGGAGCGGGCGATGAGATTCGAACTCACGACTTCAACCTTGGCAAGGTTGCGCTCTACCCCTGAGCTACGCCCGCTCAATCCCGGCTAAAGCGGCGCGATAATACGACAAGCGCCCAGCTTTGCAAGCCCCCAGTTTTTTCCCGCCACCGGGGCAGCGGGGCCGCCACCGGATGGGCCTTGCATTGAAGGCAAAATGAGGCCATTTCTCACCCGCGCCCGGATGGTTACACTGGGTGCCCATCAAGTCTTGAGAGCAACCTTGAACACAGGAACCGCGTCCCGCCATGAGCGAAAACCCCAACGACCAGCCAATCTTTCTCGGCGCCGACGGCGTCAACGCTAACCCGGCGCCTGCGCCAACACTGGACACAGGTGCGGGCTTGGGCGCGGGTGGTGGCGATAACCTGATCAGCACTTCCGATACCGAAGGCTTCATGCGCGACGTTATTGAGGCTTCGAGCCAAGTGCCGGTCATTGTCGATTTCTGGGCGCCGTGGTGCGAACCTTGCAAAACTCTCGGCCCGACATTGGAAAAACTGGTGCGCCGCGCTGGCGGACTGGTGCGCATGGTGAAAATCAACGTCGATGAAAACCAGCCACTGGCGCAGCAATTGCAAATAAAATCTATCCCGACCGTTTATGCGTTCAAGGATGGCCGCCCGGTAGATGCCTTTCAGGGCGCGTTGCCGGAAAGTCAGCTTCAGGCTTTTATCGACAAGCTGTTGGGTGATGCCAAACCCCCCGTCGAAGAAGCGATGGAGCAAGCGCACGAATTACTAAGCGCCGGTAAGGCAACTGAGGCGGAAGATATCTACACGCAAATCCTCGCCAACGACCCGACGTTTATCCCGGCGCTGGCCGGCATGGTGCGTGCATCTGCGCTTGGTGGTGATGTGGATCGCGCCCGCGACATGGTGGATGCGCTGGATGAAAAAACAAAACAGCTTCCTGAAATTGTTGCTGCCATCTCGGCGCTGGAACTGGCCGAACAGGGCGGTGAAAGCAACGCTGACACTGTGGCGCTGGAGGCGCGTGTTTCCAAAAACGAAAAGGACCATGCCGCTCGGTTTGAGCTGGCACAGGCGCTATATACCGGCGGCAACGCCGAGGGTGCTATTGAGCATCTGCTGAAAATTGTTTCTGCCAAGCCCGGCTGGAACGATGATGCGGCACGCCAACAGCTGGTTCGGATTTTCGATGCCCTTGGCACTGACGACCCACGCACCGTCGAGGGACGCCGCCAGCTTTCCATTCTTTTGTTTTCTTAATTTTTTTTAGGACAGTCTTTGCAAAGCATTCAAGCCCCCGACCTGTCACTTCCCGAAAGCGTTTCGCTGTTTCCGCTTTCAGGCGTGGTGTTGATGCCGTTTGCGCACCTGCCGCTGAATATCTTTGAAGACCGCTACATCGCCATGATTGATGACGCCCTGCAGGGCGACCGCATGATCGGTCTGGTTCAACCCAAAGGCGATGCCCGCGACCCGGTGCCAGCCGATGCGCCCATCTATGATGTTGGAACCCTTGGGCGCATTTATGCCTTCATAGACCCCGGCGATGGAAGCTACCAGATCACACTGCAAGGTGTTTCTCGCTTCTCCATCGAGCGCGAGACACCGCACGAACACGGCTACCGCACTGCCAGTGTTAATTTCCAGTCTTTTCTTGATGACCTGACAGCCGATTCAACCGAAGACGGCCCCGGGCGCGAACCTTTGGTAGAACTGATGCACGACTTTATGGAGCTGCATGAAATTGATGTCGACTGGGAAGTTGTGGACGAGGTTGCCTACCACGCCCTGATTTCTTCACTGGTTATGTCATCGCCCTTTTCATCCAGCGAAAAACAGGCATTGCTGGAATGTATTGACCCCCATGATCGCGCCCGCCTGTTGATGCAGGTTATCCACATGACACTGGAAACCCGTGGCGTCGCGGGCGCAGCACGGCATTAATATAGACCAATGGCACATAACACAGGAGACGCCGCCATGAACGACAAGCGCAAGGCCGACAGGAGACTTCTTGAGCTGCTGGTATGCCCTGTGACCAAGGCACCGCTTGAGTATGACGAGGAACGCCAGGAGCTTATCAGCCCCAAGGCGCACCTGGCCTTTCCCATTCGCGACGGCATTCCCATCATGCTGGAAAGCGAGGCGCGAAAGCTTTAGCGGCCCTCTTTATAATATACTGGAAATTTGCGCACCCCGACCCCACATCTCGGGCGCACACTTAAAGGAAACAAAATGACTTCGACATCGACACACGAACACAATCCGCGCGGCCAACAGCACAAGCCGGTTGAGATTCGCCTCAACCGCGAGGACAAAACGCTGGATGTGGACTTTGAAGATGGAAAAACCTTTTCCATTACATCGGAACTGTTGCGCGTTGAAAGCCCGTCGGCCGAGGTTCAGGGCCATTCCCCCGATGAAAAGAAAATCATTGGCGGGCGCCGCCATGTTGCCATCATGGAGCTGAAGCCCATCGGTAATTATGCACTGGAAATTCGCTTTGATGACCTGCACGACAGCGGCATCTTCACGTGGGATTTTCTTTACAACATGGGCGAAAACCAAGATGTCATCTGGGCGGAGTATCTGAAGAACCTTGAGGCGAAGGGTCTCTCCAGAGACCCATAAATCATAAAGGGTCTCTCCAGAGACCCCTAAGAAACGCGCTGCTTAAAGCGGCTCACCGCGCATCAGTTTCGGCAACTCACCCACCGCGCCCATGGCGTGGCGCATGAATAATTTCTTTAACGGCGGCACTTCGTTGACTGCGGCAAGGCCGATGTCGCGGGCCAGCTTTAATGGCCGGTTGTCGTTGGAGAACAGCTTGGTCAACATGTCGGTCATGGCCAACATCAGCGTGTTATCAAACCGCCGCCAGCGCTCATAGCGTTTCAGCACCGCAGCACCGCCAAGGTCTTCGCCGCTTCGCTTGGCGTCTGCCAGCACTTCGGCCAGCACGGCAACATCGCGCAATCCCATATTAAAACCCTGCCCGGCAATGGGGTGCATACCGTGGGCCGCGTCTCCGGCCAGCGCCAGACGCGGTGCGGTATAGCTTTCAGCAAACTGCAGCGACAACGGATAGGCAAACCGCTTGCCGATAATCTTGAGTTCGCCCAGGTAATCACCAAAGCGCAGGCTAAGCTCTTCAAGAAAGTCTTCGTCGTCCAACCCCATCATAATGGGGGCAAGGTCTGCGCGTTCCGTCCAGACGATGGACGAACGGCAGCCCGGTTTTTCTTTTGTGCCCTGCAACGGCAAAATGGCGAACGGGCCGGACGGTAAAAAGCGTTCCTGGGCGCAATAGTCATGGGGGCGTTCGTGCTCGACGGTGCAAACGATTCCCGTTTGATGATAAGGCCATTCGGTCAGCCCAATGGCGGCGGCGGTGCGGGTTTGCGAGCCGCGGCCATCACAGCCGATGACCAGCGCGGCCTCAATAACGGTGCCGTCTTTTAATGTGGCGCGGGCGGCAGCTTCATCAAACGCAAACGTCTCGACCTCACCCGGCGCTAAATATGTGAGGTTTTTTTGCTTCGGCACCTCGAGGTTGATTGCGGTGCGGATGGCGCGGTTCTCAACCATGAAACCGAACGGCTCGTCGCCCAGTTGTGTGTGGTCATAATGCAGGAACAGGGGTGATGGGCCATCGGAAACGCGAATGTCTTTAATCGGCGCTGCGGATTTGCCCGCGTGCTTCCAGATACCGACGCTTTCCAGAACCCGCTTTGACGACAGCGCGATGGCCGAAGCGCGGCCGTCAAAGGCGGCATTGGCCCAGATTGCCGGGTCATCACGGTCTACCGTCACCACCTTCAGGCCCGCACCGGCCAGCGCCAGCGACAACGTGCCGCCAGCCAGGCCGCCACCAACCACCAGCACATTGGTCTTTATTGTTTTATTGGCTTTTGTTTTGGCGCTTGGGGCCATGGTGTTTTCCCTGCGGTTTATGTCCGCCTTTTTTAGCGTGGCGACTTTTTATTTAACCCAGCTTCCGGCGATGGGGGCGCTTTGTCCACCCCGGCTCATTTCCTTCTGTTGCTTTTAAAT
>CBFCYL010000025.1:0-34845 GCA_965602455.1 uncultured Thalassospiraceae bacterium
TCAAGCCCGCCCCATTTTTCCTTGATGGCATCGAAGGTGGCGTCGACGCTGGGCTCGCTGGTTACGTCACACGGGATGACGAAATCGGAACCCAGTTCCTTGGCCAGCGGCACGACGCGTTTTTTCAGCGCATCACCCTGATAGGTCAGCGCCAGTTCGGCACCGTGCGCCCCAAGATGGCTGGCAATGCCCCAGGCGATGGAGCGGTTGTTGGCGACGCCCATGATAAGGCCGCGTTTGCCCTTCATCAGCGGTTCGGAATTGGTCATCGGTTCCTCTTGGGTTTTGTGGTTAGGGTCTGTTTTAACGGCTTATCCCCGCTGTAGGCGGCACCTTATACTATAGTCTTACAACATTCAGGCCACTTCCGGGGAGCCTGAAAGCACCGAAATGGGTTAAAAACGGTTTATTTTCAATCCTTTTGCGTTGCTCGCGGGCCATGTATGATGGCCTTAACGATCCGCCCATGCCAGACACCGACGGTTGTAGCCTTTAAAGATGACGCACACAGACACACCACCGCAAGCCTTTCTTGGCAATTTTACAGCCTTTTTGCGCCTTGTCGTGCGCCGCTTCGGGGCCGACGGGGGCATGCGCATCGCCGCCTCGCTCAGCTATACCTCGCTGCTGGCGCTGGTGCCGCTGGGCACCATTGCTTTTGCCATCCTCAAGACGTTTCCGGTTTTTGGTGATGTGCAGGCGCGAATCCAGAGCCTGGTGTTTGAAGCCTTCCTGCCGGAAACCATTTCCAATGTGCAGGATTATTTCACCGGTTTTGTCAGCAACGCCGGCGGGCTAACGACCATCGGCATCGCGGCGCTGGCGGTGGTGGCTATCATGCTGTTGGCGACCATCGAGACCGCGCTTAACGATATATTTCGCGTCAAGGCCAAGCGCGCCTTTATTCCGCGCATGATGATGTTCTGGGCGGTGCTGACCATGGGCCCGCTGTTACTGGGCGGCAGCATTTCCATGACCACCTACCTGTTCGCGCTTTCGAAAACGGTTGGCGTTGACCAGTTGACCGGGTTTGGGTGGCTGATGACCCGGCTGATGCCGACGGTTCTGGTGATGTTCGCCTTTAGTGTTTTTTACGGCATCGTGCCGTTTCGTCCGGTGCGGGTGCTGCACGCGCTGGTTGGCGGCATCGTTGCGGGGCTGTTGTTTGCCCTGCTGCGAAAAGGCTTCGCGCTGTATATCGCCAGCTTCCCCGCTTACCAGACCCTTTACGGTGCACTTTCGACGGTGCCGATTTTCCTCATCTGGATGTTCCTGTCGTGGGCGGTGGTGCTGATTGGCGCCGAGATTACCGCCGTTTTGCCGGAATGGGGACACGCCGGGCGCGCCAAGGGCACGCGAACGCTCAGCCCGACACAACGCCTTGAAGCCGCGCTCAGCGTTCTGGAAATCCTCTGGGGTAAAAGCCGGGGCGAGGCCAAGGAGGGCCTTATTCAGGACGAAGGCGATATCGAATCCGACCTCATGGCCGAAACGCTGGACGCACTGCGCGGGGTTGGTTATGTGACACCTTCGGAAGAAGGGCAGTGGTTTTTGGTGCGCGATCTTTCCGTTACCACCCTGGGCGGACTGGCACAGGATTTACAGTTGGCGCCCAGCCCGGCGGAAGTGGGCGCGAAGCCAGAAACGTTGGAAGGGGCGGCGGAACCGGAAGGCGCCGAACCCACCGAGCCCATCGAGCCCGATCATGCATGGCAACCACGCCTGAAGGCGGCGCTGGAAACCGCCAGCCCCATGGATATTCGACTTGATCATTTGTTTGGTGGCGGTGCGGGCTAACGCCTGTCTAACGCCAGTTGGCTATGTTTAACTTCTTTAAGACTGAAGCTCGACCTTTTCTATTGAATCCATATCACCGACCCAATCCTGCGCCGAGCGCGTCCAGACCTGCTTAACCGGACGCAATTCGTTGCGCTGCTTGATCGTCCCGACACGCAAGCCCAGCACTTTCGGTTGGTCCTCGACGGACGTGGCGTATATTGCCGAGCCACAATCGGGACAGAAGGTCTGGGCGCGCTGGTTGCCGCTTTCGGCAACTTTGACGTAGGTCTTCATCTCGCCACTGAGCAGCTTGAAAGATGCTGCATCGACCATGGCGACGGTACGAAAGGCCGAAGCGGAAAGAGACTGGCAATCCGAACAATGACAAATGACGACCTTGGCCGGGTCAGCCTCGGCCTCGTAGGTAATCTTTCCGCAATGGCATGAGCCGTCGATTTTCATTTTCCAAGCCTCGCTGTCTATCAACCCCGGATCTGTTGTGTCAGGGCGTTGCCTTTTCTTTTGTCCTTAACATGGCCGCCGACCACTTGCGAACAAAATCGCGAAAAGCATTATCCTGGTTTTCGGGCAGGCGCACCTGCACGGTTACGATGTGGTCGCCACGGCGACCATCGGGGTGGTGGACGCCACGCCCCTTAAGGCGCAGCTGCGTTCCGCTGTTGGCGCCTTTTGGAACGTTGAGGGAAACCGCGCCGCCCACGGTTTCGACATTCACGGTGCCACCGAGAACGGCGGTTTCCATCGGCACGGCTTCGGTGCTTTCGATATCGAGGCCGTGGCGGGTAAAGGTTTCGTTGGCCGCCGCGGTGACTGCAATTTCAACCAGGGCGTCGCCGTTTAACCCGCCGCCGAGGCCCGCCATGCCCTGACCCTTGAGGCGCAACACGTGCCCCGTTTCGGTGGCCGGGGGAATTTTGACCTTCAGTGTTTTGCCACCCGCCATGCGAACGGTTTTCTGCGCCCCCAACGCCGCATCGGTGAGTGTGATATCCAGCGTGTAGGTGACATCGGCGCCTTTGGTCTTGATACCAGCGCGTTCTTTTTGCGCCCGGTTTTTAAAAAATGAATCAAAGCGGCTTTTGGCGCCGTTGTGCCCCGGGGCTTTGTGCGGCGGGCGGTTGGGCGGGCGTTTTTTTTGTGTGTGTTGCGTCGCCCGGTCCATGCCCGTTTCCCCGGCATCAAACCGCTTGCGCCGATCCGGGTTGCTCAGCACGTCATAGGCGGCGGCAATGTCCTTGAAGCGGTTTTCGGCTGTCTTGTCATCGGGCCGGGCATCGGGGTGGTATTGCCGGGCCAGCTGGCGGTAAGCCTTTTTGATGTCGTCGGGGTGCGCACCCTTGGCAACGTTGAGAACTTGGTAGGGGTCTTTCATCACTTATGGTTCCACAGCTCGTTTTCTGGCTGGCGTTAGTGTCTCTATCCGGCTTCCGGTTCGCTGACCACCTGCCACGAACCGTCATCGTTGCGGCACGCCGTGCCGGTGGCAACGTGCTCACCCTCATCGGTAAACACGGTGGTTTCAAAATTGCGGCAGTCGCTGGACGCCTGGGTAAAGCCGCCAGCGGCAACGGCCTGACCGGAATTGCCGCTGTCGGGGTTTGACCACGGCGCGGGCTGGCCCGGCTCGCCGTCTTCCAATGTGTTTTGCAGGTTTTCAGATGCCATTTCGCGGTCGCGCATCGTCATCTGGCGGGCCAGCTCATCACCCATCAGGCCACCGAGGCCGACGCCCAGCGCAACGGATGCAGCGCGCCCTGCGCCCTTGCCGAGCTTGGCGCCGAGAATGCCACCGACAACGGCACCGATAACAGAACCGACACTGCGCGACGCATCTTCGTTGTTCGCGCAACCCAGTAGGGAGCCGCTCATGAGCACCACCACGGCGGTCCTCAGGGTGGATTTTACGATGGCTTTGACGGTTTTCGGCGTGTTGGTTCGAACGGCGGAGTGGAACATGATATTCGACCTCTATTTCCTCAAGCGGCGGATTTCTTGGTTATTGCGGGCAATCCGGAGCAATCCCCAGCCTACCCCTTAAATCCTTACTAAAAATTAACCTTGGGCCCATTACCTGTTATTGCGGTGCAATTTCCCAAAACGGCCACGAAATCAGTATACTGCCCATCCCGGGGGCCTGATTGTGGCCCATATTGATTGAGCTGAGCGCATGAGCACCATTTCCACCGATACCGACCCCATTGAGCTGTTTGCCACTTGGCTTGCCGAAGCCGAGGCGAGCGAGCCCAATGACCCCACAGCCATGACGCTGGCCACGGCCACAACCGATGGTGTGCCGTCGGCGCGAATGGTGCTGTTGAAAGGGGTGGATGAGGCCGGATTTGTTTTTTACACCAACCTCGGCTCACAAAAGGCAACGGAACTGACCGCCAACCCGGTGGCGGCGCTGGTCTTTCACTGGAAAAGCATGCGCCGGCAGGTGCGCGTTTCGGGCGCCGTTGAAAGCGTTTCCGACGCCGAGGCCGACGCCTACTATAAATCGCGGCCAAGGGATTCGCGAATCGGTGCGTGGGCGTCGAAACAGACACAAACGCTGGAAGGCATGTTTGAGCTGGAAGGGCGGATCGCAAAAACGGTTGCGCGGTTCCCGGTGGGTGACATTCCACGGCCAGATTTCTGGTCGGGGTTTCGCATCAGGCCCATAAGCATCGAATTCTGGGCCGATCGGCCTTTTCGCTTGCACGAACGGGTGGTCTTTGAAAAAACCAGTCCAGCGGATAAAGTCTGGCTGCCACGCCGTCTTTACCCATAAACACCAGAGGAACGCCTTAACAATATGGGACACGATCACTCACATTCGGTTGATACCAACGGCCTTCGCAAGTTGAACGGCATGGACCGTGAAAAGGCCGCCAGCCTGATGCGTCTGGCGACCTATGCCGCCGTTGGCGTTGCCGGTTCGCTGGTCCTCATCAAGCTGGCGGCGTGGGCGGTGACGGATTCCATCAGCCTGTTGTCGACCATGATGGATTCATTGCTCGATGTTGCGGCTTCGTTTGTGAACCTGCTGGCGGTGCGTCATGCCCTGCAGCCGGCCGATGCGGAACACCGTTTCGGTCATGGCAAGGCGGAAGCCCTGGCCGGGTTGGCACAAGCGGCGTTTATTTCCGGCTCTGCCGTATTCCTGTTGCTGGAGGCGGGCGGGCGGCTGGTTCACCCGATCGACATTTCCGGCGTTGCACTGGGTTACTGGGTCATGGTTGTTTCCATTGTGGCGACGATGGCGTTGGTGGCGTTCCAGCGCTACGTTTCCAAGCGCACCGGGTCGCTGGCTATTGCTGCTGATTCCGTTCACTACAAGATGGACGTTCTGGTGAACCTTAGTGTTATCATTTCGCTGTTCATGGTCACCGAGTGGGGATGGCTGATCGCCGACCCGTTGTTCGCCATCGCCATTGCCGGCTACATTATGTACGGCGCTTATTCAATTGGCATGCTGGCCTACCATGTGCTGATGGATCATGAGCTTCCCGATGACGATCGCGAAAAAATTCGCGACATCGCCATGGCGCATAAAGACGTTACCAGCCTGCATGACCTGCGCACGCGCTCATCAGGCAGCGATGTGTTCATCCAGTTGCACCTGGAAATGGACGGCGCCATTACCCTGGTGCGAGCCCACGACATCGCCGAGGAAGTCATGCATTCTATTCAGGAAGCTTACCCATCGGCAGAAGTCCTGGTGCACCAGGACCCCACCGGCGTTGATGAAGTGATTGCCTTCAACGACTGAACACGCCGCTTGCCAGTCCAGATGATTAAGCTGTGAAAGACGGGACATTTCCGGTGTTCCGTTCGCCGCTAGCGCGCTACCATGCACTTATGATTACCGAAGACCAAAGCGCCACCATCGCCTTTCTGGCCAGCCCCGAAAGCTTTGCCGACGGCACCACGGAAGTGCGGCGTGTCCAAACGCATATTTCCGAAGTCTTTATCGGCAAGAGCCGTGTTTTCAAGCTCAAGCGGGCGGTCCGGTTTCCCTATCTTGATTTTTCCGTCGCCGAGTTAAGGCGCCGTTATTGCGAAGCCGAGGTGGCGATGAACCGCCGCACCGCCGCTGACCTCTACGTTGGCGTGCACGCCATCACCCAAAATGACGCCGGTGAGTTGGCGCTCGATGGCGTGGGCGTTGCGGTTGACTGGGTGGTCGAGATGCTGCGTTTCGATGAAGACCAATTGCTGGACCAGTTGGCCCAAAGGGGCGAACTTGACCGCAACCTGATGGAACGTCTTGCCGATAACATCGCCACGTTTCATGCTTATGCCGACGCGCGCCCCGATGGCGGCGGGCGCACCGGCATCGCCCTGACGCTGGAGGGTAACGCCAGAACCTTTAATGAGACCGCAGGTGGAATCCTGAGCGATGAACAAATACAGCACCTGACCAATAAAAGCTGGCGTGCACTGGACGACATTTCCGAATTGCTGGAAAGCAGGCGCCAGGGCGGCTGTGTGCGTTTTTGTCACGGTGATATGCATTTGCGCAACATCGTGTTGCTCGATGGTGAGCCGACCTTGTTTGATGCCATCGAATTTAACGACGGGTTTTCAGCCATCGACGTGCTTTACGACGTCGCCTTCCTGTTGATGGACCTCGATCATCGCGGCCTCGGTTCGCTGGCCAGCGTTACGTTGAACCGATACCTCGATATAACCGGCGCCAGTTGGGGGCTGTCGACGCTGCCATTATTTTTATCCGTGCGCGCGGCCGTCCGTTCGCACGTTGCGTGTTCATTGGCCGTCAGCACCAGCAATGTAAATGAAGTGGATAGGCTGGCCGACGAAGCGCGGGAATATTTTAATCGCGCGCTGGCCTACCTCGAGCCACCGCCACCAAAGCTGGTCGCCGTCGGCGGGTTGTCGGGCAGTGGAAAATCGCGCACCGCGCGCGAGTTGGCACCGCACGTTGGCGCTGGCCCCGGTGCGCGGGTTGTGCGTTCCGACGTTCTGCGCAAGCGTATTGCCGGCGCCCACCCGTTGGATCGATTAAACGATGACAGCTACACCCCGGAAATGTCGCTGCGCACCTATCAGGCGGTTTATAACGAGGCCCGTAACGTGCTTTCCACCGGCCATTCGGTGATTGCCGATTGTGTGTTCTCGCGCCCCGAAGAACGCGCCGCCATTGCCGATGTGGCTCGTGATATGAACGTGCCATTTGATGGCCTGTGGCTGGAAGCCCCACCCGATGTCATGCAGGCGCGTGTTGCGGCGCGCATCAACAACCCGTCCGATGCCGATGCCACAGTGGTGCGCCAGCAAATGGACTACGATCTGGGCAGCATGGGAAACTGGATAACCATCAACAGTGGCGGTTCGCGCAGCGAAACGGACGCCCTCGTTTTGAGCGCCCTGCATTTAAACAGTGATTAAGGCACCGAAGACCCGACAGACCTTTATCTTTGGCGGTCAAAGGCGCAGAATCAATATAATTAGCCATGACAACCGGAGGGCACGGCCATGACCTATCGTTCTATTATTGTACCTATTGACGGTGGTCGGGATTCACAGGCCCTGGCCGAAAGCGCTTTTGCCTTAGCCCGGGAACACACGGCGCATGTTGATGCCCTGCACGTTAAACCGGACCCGCGTGATGTTGTGCCGTTATTGGGCGAGGGCATGTCGGGTGACATTGTCGAGGAAATGGTTCTGGCGGCGCAAAGGGAAGCCGACACCCGCGCCGCATCGGCGCGTGAAACCTTTGAGGCCGCCGCAAAGGCCGCCGGAGCGGCGTTCGTTGCCGGGCCCGGAAATGCCGAAGGTATTACCACCACATGGCATGAAGTCAGCGGCCGCGAGGATGAACAGCTGGCCTGGCGGTCGCGCATTTCCGACATCGTCATCACTGCGCGCCCGGGTGAGGTTTCCGGAGCCATGCGGTTTTTGACCCTTAACGCGGCCCTGTTTGAAAGCGCCTGCGGGGCGCTGGTGTTACCACCGGACTCGAAGCCCGCATCGCAGTTCAGCACCGTAGCCATTGCCTGGAACGGCAGCCAGCCTGCCGCGCGCGCCGTAGCAGCGGCATTGCCGATGCTGGTGCGGGCCAAGGCAGTTCATATCATGACCGCCGAAAGCGAACGCACCGACCCGTTGGCTGCCGACGAGCTGGCGCAATACCTCGGCTGGCATTCGATAACACCCACGGTGCATGCCTTCGGACCGGGGAGCGGCTCCACGGCCGAAGCGTTATTGGAAAAATGCCAAAGCCTGGGTGCCGATGTGCTGGTAATCGGTGCCTATTCACATTCGCGCCTGATGCAGACCATCCTCGGCGGCGTAACCTCGGAAATGCTGGAAAGTGCGCCCTTGCCCTTATTGATGAGTCACTGAAACCTTAAAGGCGCTAAAGCTCCAGCGCCGCCATTCATCCTTCAGCGGTGAAAGATCATGCAGCAAAGAACAGCGAGGTTTTGGATGTTGCAAGGCCCCGGCTGGTTGTTGCTGGCTTATCTGTTTATCGCGCAAGGGGTGGCGGCGTTTGATTACGACCTTGGCGTCGCCATGGGTACGCAGGAACCATCGACCGAGATTACGCCGGTCGGCGCGGCGATTTGGTGGGGTTTTGCCTTCGCGGACCTGTTGGTTTATGCCCCGCTGCTGGCGGCGGGGCTGGCCGGGCATTGGGCGGGCCGGAAATGGGCCACGGCGGTGCTGACGGCGGCGCTCGGCATAACCGTTTACTGGCCCGTTGTGGTGCTGGCGTCCGTCGTTGCGGCACGCGATGTGCCGGGTTGGAACCTGCCCAAGGAAAACGAATACTGGATCGTGCTGCCGCTGATTGCTGCATGGGCGGTGTGGGGGCTGTGGTATGTGATTCGCGAACCAAAACACGCCGATAATTAGATTGGACACCGTTAAGTCAGTCTTTCTTGAACCCGCTGAAAAATGAATCCTCAAAAATGCGCACGATCTTCTGCTTCAGGGTAATGGGTTCGGATCGGCGCTCGCCGAACCCGATAATCACCCAGCGCGCGCTGGCCAGAACGTAAGCCAGCGCCAAAGCCGCGCCCAGCCACACCACCCATGTGGAAGCCTCGCCGGTGGCGTACTGGTTTTTAAAGTGCTCCCAGCGCCGGGCGGTGACGGCGCTTTCCTCGCACAGCGCGCCCATGATCTGGTTTTCGGAATTAGCACATTCGACAGCGAGTTCTGCGGCCAGCGCAATGCCGGCGGCGCTTTCGGGCGCGGGCATGACATAAGCCGTATGGACGGAAAAATAAACGGCCACGAACAGTATGCCGACGACGACGAAAACAACGAAGCCAATGCGGTCGAAGCCTTCGCGGTAGCGTTTCAGTGAGATCATGATAATGACGAACCTTGTTAAATCCTGGTGGGTGCGGGGGCTGTCATAGCAGGGGTGGCGCCATTTCGCCACAGGCAAGGCCGGGCAGCGTTTGCCACTGGAAAGGGTGGCGAATATGGCTTAACGTCTTGGCCATGAGCGAAATGCGAAAAAACGTCATTATTACGGGGGCTTCGCGTGGTATTGGCCACGCCACGGCGATGCTGTTTATGGAGCGGGGCTGGCGCATCATCACGTGTTCGCGCGAGGACATACCCGATGAATGCAAGCGCGACCCCCAGTGGTCGGCGCACATTCCGACCGACCTTTCCAGGCCCGAAGACATTGAGGCCTTTATCCGCGCCGCCGGCGATGTGTTAGCCGGTGAGCCGTTGCACGCTCTGGTCAACAATGCCGGGCTTTCCCCCAAAACGCCATATAAGGAACGCCTGGGCTGCCTCAACGGCGATATTGACGCCTGGCACGAAGTTTTTGAGATCAACTTTTTCGCCGCCCTTCGCCTGTCGCGTGGTTTTGCCGCCATGCTGCACAAGGGCAAGGGTTCCATCGTCAATATTACGTCCATTGCCGGGCACGCCATTCATCCCTTTGCCGGCTCGGCTTATTCCATTTCCAAGGCGGCATTAAGTGCGCTGACCCGCGAAATGGCAAACGAGTTTGCGGCACTTGATGTGCGGGTCAACGCCGTGGCGCCGGGCGAAATTGAAACCGCCATGATCCAGCCGGAATACGAAGCGTTAATCCCGCGCATCCCGCTGGATCGCATGGGCAGCCCACGTGACGTGGCGGCTTCGGTGTATTATCTGTGTTCCGACGATGCGAATTATGTGACCGGCACCGAAATCTGGGTTACCGGTGGCCAGCATATGTTTTAGGCGACTTTTTGCCTGCTTTCGGGGCTTTTTGCCCTTATCTATAGCCATCTACATAAAATTCACAATTAGCCCCGTGAGTTACGCACAGGCTGGGGGTTTTATCGGCCCAAATCCCCTCAAACCCACAATATGTGGTATGTTGGCTCCCTTTACCGATACAATATGGCCTTGTAAGATGTTCGCCGATATTGAGGCCCAAACACGCCGGAACAACGATGGTCAAAAAAGAACAACCCACATCCGCCAACCCTTCGATTGAAAGCGTTGATGATGACCCGCTAAGCACAACAGAAGTGGGCGTCAACGCATCGGCTGAAGACACCATCGCCTTTGACGAGTGGAAACAACCATTCTTCCTGCGTAACCGGGTCGCTACGGCCCTGGGCGCGGTGATGACCGTGTTGTGGTTTGGCGCCGTCTACACCTATATCGAACAATCCATGGGCTGGAGCTTCGTTGCCCAGCTGCTGCCCCATGAACTGGGCGGCATGGCGGCTGGCGTGACCATTCCGCCGGCGCTGCTGTGGATTGTCGTCGCTTTTTACGAGCGCGGCCACGCCATGCGCGGCGAGACCGAGCACCTGCGCTGGCAAATCCGCCAGTTGACCTATCCGTCGGATCGTTCGCAATCGCGTTTTCACGAAATCAGCAAGTCGCTCAGCCGCCAGGCCCGTGAACTGACCAAGGCGACCAACGACGCATCTACCCGTGCCGAGGCCATCAACGATCAGGTGCGCCTAAGAGCACTGGAGCTTTCACAGGCATCGGAAGACGCCGACCTGCGCGCCCAGGCAGTGGCCGAAGCGCTGGGTCGCCAGACCGAACAATTGCGCGTCGTTTCCGAAAGCGCGGAATCCCGCGCCCGGGATTTGGGCGATGTCTTGCACCGCCGCGCTTATGAGGTTGCCACCAATACGGACCGTGCTTCCGGACGGGCGGAAAAACTGGCCGAGCTGCTCAAGCGCCGGGCCAAGGAATTGGCCGAAGTCGCCGAGACCAGCTCGTTTCACGCTCGTGAGGTGGCCGACCTGTATCATGCCCGCACCGAGGCGATGGCCGAAGTGGGCGAAAGCACATCGGCGCGCGCTGAAAGCGTGGGCGAGGTGTTGGTCTCCAGGCTGGGTGAGCTGACCTCAACCTCTAGCGAGGCCGTCACCCGCATAGAATCAGCAACCGAGATGCTGAACGGTGCCGGGGTGGACATGAGCCACCGCTCAGACCGCTTGAGTGCGCAAACCGAAGTGGTTCGCGAAACCCTCAAGCGCCAGACCGACGAACTGGAGCGCATTGGTCAGGAAACCGCAAACCATAGCGCCGAAGTGGAAGGCAGCCTAGGCCGTCAAAGCGATGCGCTTAATAACGCCGCCAGTCATGTATCGTCGCGCGTTCAGGAAATTTCCGCCGTGCTGGCCGATAATGCTCACGAACTGGTGGCGGCATCGGACCTGGTGTCGTTGCGCATGAAATCCGCTGGCGAAGCTTTTGAGCGCGAAGCCCGCAACCTGACCGAAAGCACCGACACGGCGGCTGAACACACGGGCGAGGTGCGCGAAATGTTGCGCCGCACCTCGATGGACCTTTCGGCTATTTCGGCTCGCGCCCTTAATCAGGTTGAGGCCGTGGGCAAGGCCATGGCGGCGCGCACCTCTGAGCTGGGTGAAAGCGGTGACGCTTCTGAGGCGCGGTTACTGGAGGTCGCCGAAGCCGTGCGCGCACAGGCGGAAAACCTGCGCACCACCACCGATGAAAGCGTGCGCCAGCTGGATGGTGTTTCCGAACGTCTCGGCCAGCAATCTGGCGAAGTTGAAGCCGCCACCCACCGGGCCGATGGCAATATCACCGAGACCACCCGCACCATGGAAGATAGCGTCGCCCGCCTCAACGCCGGCGCCGAAACCGGCACAGCCAGCATCGAAGGCGCGACCCGCACCCTGAAAGAAGGGCTTGATGCGGTTAATATCTCGTCCGAACGCACCGGCAAAATATCAGAAGCCTTCCGCCGCCACCTGATTGACATCAAGGTGATTTCTGAAGATGCCCTGTCAAAGGTGCACGAAGCCGGCGAAACCGTTCGCGACCGTTCACATGACCTTGAAGTTGCGGGCGCCGAAGTCAGTGAAAACCTGCGAAAAGCCGGTGACGACATTCAGAGCCGGGCCGATCACATGATCTTTGTTTCCGCCAAAACCGGCAAGCTGGTAGCGGCTGCTTCCGAAGACCTGAAAAGCCGCACCGGCACGATGGAGGAAACATCCGGCCGCGCCGAGCTGAGGCTGCGTTCGCTTTCCGAGCGTATGCGCACGACCATGAGCGACCTGATTGGCACATCCGACGAAGCCACGGAACGGCTTGAAAACACGGGCGCGTCGTTGAACCGTCATGCCGAAACCGTAAACGAGGCAACCGCAACGGCGGTTTCCGGCGTTGATCGTGCTACCGCCGCCCTGCTGGAACGCTCACGCGAAGTGGGGTCGGCATCGGATCGCGCGGCGCGGTTGATTGCGCTGGTGTCCGATGCCATGCATCGCCAGTCGGCGGAATTAAGCGATGCTTCCGAACGCGCGGCAGAGCGCATCGACGTTATGGGTGAAACTCTGAAACAGCATTCCACGGAGCTGGATGACCTTGGCATTCGCGCCACCAACCGGCTGGTTGAAACGGGTGAAAAACTGAAAGACCGCGCCGGTGAATTGCAGATCGCGGCCGACCAGTCCGTAACGCGGGTGCGCGAAGTGACCGGAACCCTCAAGGCTGGTGAACACCAGCTTGTCCAGTCCAGCCAGACGGCACTGCGCAGCCTTGAAAACGTCGGCGAACAGCTTGATGAACGCGCCCATGCCGCCGTGCAAACCAGTTCTATTGCCACCGATCGTCTGGATGGTATTGCCGAAACCTTCCGCCGCTATGTTGCTAACCTTGATTCCACCATGGACCGCACGTCCGGCCAGATGAACGAACTCGGCGCCCTGTTGACCCGGCGCACCGAAGACCTGACCGCCACCTATGGCCAGGCCAGCGACCATATTCGCAGTTTCTCAGACGAAATGCATGGTCAGGCCAAGGGGCTGACCGAGGCTTCTGACCAGGCCGTCGGGCGTATGGAAGCGGCCAGCCAAACGATGAACGAAAACGCCTTCGCCGTTTCACAGGCTGCCGATGGGGTATCGAACAAAATCGGCATGGTCAGCACCGAACTGCAAAATCGTGGCACCGATGTGGAAGCCGTGGCGAGCCGCGCCACCAGCGAAATGAACCGGGTGGGCGAGTTGATCAAGCGCAGCGCCCACGACCTGACCATGGTTTCCGATGATACCCTGAGCAAGATATCTAGCGCTGGCGATAACATGCGCCAGAACCTGGCCGACCTGTCATCGGCTTCGTCGCACGCCACGACCAAGATGGAAGGCGTTGCCGACGCGCTGAAGTTCAAGGGCGAGGAAGCCATTTCCGTTTCCGTCGATGCGCTTTCCAGATTGGGGCAAATCAACGAATCGCTGGGTCGTCATGCCGCTCAGGTTGAAACGGTCACCGACCAAAGTGTCGAGCGCATCAATCGCTTTGCATCCTTGATTCAGATGCAGGCCGCCGAGGCATCGGAAAAGACAGAGGGCTTTACCCAGCGTCTTGTTCATACCCACGACCAGGTTACCGGGCGTCTGGTTGACCTTAACCGCCTGTATGGCAGGGCCGAAAAGGGCGTCAACCTGTTGGGCGATGCACTGGACCGCCAGGGCAAGTCGGTTCACAACATTACCGAATCAGCATTGAGCAAGGTTGTGGCGTGGGATGCATCCATGCGCGCCCGGGTGGCCGAGCTGACCCAGGTTTCAGACCGCGTTTCCAAGCAACTGGCAACGGTTGGTGGCGCCATCGAACGCGGGTCAAAAACCATGAGCAAGGCCGCCAACGAAGCCATGGTGCTGACCGATACGCTGGACGCCAAGCTGGGCAAGGCCCGGATGGACGACTTCATGCAGGGCGCTGCCTTCATCACCGAGAAGCTGCAATCGGCGGCGGTGGACCTGGCGCGTATTGCCGAGGTGCCGATTACCGAAGACGACTGGCGCCGTTTCAACAAGGGCGAAAAGGGCATCTTCGTGCGCAAGATGCTGGGCTTCAAGGAAAAGAACACGCTCGCTGCCATCAAGGGCCTGTATCAGGAAAGCAACGAGTTCCGCGATTATGTCACCCGTTACGTCAGCGAGTTCGACAGTATGTTAACCAAGGCCCGCGAACGCGATCACGATGGCGTTCTGGAAAGCACCTTCCTGTCGTCGGATGTTGGCAAACTTTACATGGTGCTGGCGCGGGCGCTCGGTCGAGAGCTATAGAGGGCTGGATTTATAAAAGCTGGGTGTTATAAGGTTTTCGGGGGAGGGCCTTTTTCAGGCCCATTGGGGCGGCGATCGGTTTTCCGGTTGTCGCCCCATTTTTTGTGGCGGTAGCTAGCCTTGGCGCAGCGCCGCCTGCACCAGCGTTTCCAGTTGATTGAGGAACTGTGAGCGGTCGGCCTTGCTGAACGGGCGCGGCCCGCCGGTAATTTCGCCGCTTTCGCGAAGATTCTGCATCAACGCGCGATTGGCCAGCGCCATGCCGATGGAGTTTTCCGTGAACGCTTCGCCATTGGGCTTGATGGCCATGGCGCCCACTTCAAGGCAACGCCCCGCCAGCGGGATATCATTGGTAATACAGATGTCGGCTTCACTAATATGTTCGGCAATCCAGTCATCGGCGGCATCGGCACCCTGGGTCACGATGACCAGTTCTACATTTTGATGTGGACTGGGCCGGATTCCGCCGTCAGACACCATATAGGTTTTAAGGCCGTGACGTTCGGCAACGCGCAGTGTCTCGTCCTTGACCGGGCAGGCATCGGCATCAATGTAGATTTCAACCATGATGCGTCACCGCTCGCCAAGCGATGCTGTGGCCAGATCGATCACGATGCTGGCAAGGGCATTCGTGCTCATACCCAGGGGTGCCACGAAATAAACGTTATAGCCCCGAAGGCTGACCGGCCCGACCCATCCATCGTCGGTTAGCGTTTTTATGAAATCCACGTCATCAGGGTCAAGGCCGATAGCCTTGGGAATATCCACCATGCCGTGATGGCCGTCGGAAATCATTACCGGCAGGAAGAAAATGTTTTTTTCGCCATGATCATCACCGGTGTCATTGGCGTCGCCAATAGCCTTCGCCCAATCGGCGATGGCGGGGGGTTCGTCCAGAAACAAGGCTTGCACCGGCGCCTTCAAGCCCTCAAGCGCCGCGAGACGGGCAATTTCGTTGGTTTGCTCAAACGAGGCCCGGCCCCGGCCGGAACCGTGGCCCACCACCACTGCCCGGGTGTTGGTTTTGTTGAGACTCACGCTTCGACCCGCTTTTTTTCCCGCCATGGCAATGGCATCACGGAACAAGGTGGCCACCAGCGCCGGTATGGCATCGCTGGCGCCCACCGGTGGACTCAGGTAAAGGCTTTGGCGACCTGCCGGCCCAACGCGTTCGGTGCGCGCGCCGGTCAGGCCGAGGGCGCCGGGTAATTTAGTGGTCGTCACATGGCCGCTACAGGCCAGGTTCGGCACAATAACAACGTCGGCGTTTGCGGCCGCTTCAACGGCTTTTTGCACTGATGGGTTGGCCTCAAGAAAACCGTAACTAACCCCGGCAAAGCTATCGTGGCTTGCCACCGCACGGGCCAGTCGCGCGGTCGGGCGGCTGTCTTCGGCGGCATCGGTTTTTAATGAAGGCGGGGCACCGGGCGAGCCGTGGGCGGCAAGCACCAGCCAGGTTTTTTTCGGCTCAGGCTGTTGCGCAGTACCTTTAGGGGGCATGGGTTCGCACCTTGGTTAGCGGCTATTCGGCCGTTTCATCGTGAAGCAGGCAGTCGCGCGCCGGGGTGTGCCATGCAATTTCATTGGCCAGATCAACCACCCGCCCGATGATCAGCAATGAGGGCGCCTTCAACTCTGCCCGCTCGATGCAGGCCGGTAAATCCTTTAGCTGGGTCAGGATGGTGCGTTGGTCCGCAGTGGTGCCGCGCTCGATACCGGCAGCGGGGGTGTTTTCGTCAAGCCCTGCCTTGATCAACTCACCGGCAATTTTTTCAATGTTGATCAGCCCCATGTAAATCACCAGCGTGGTGTCGGGGTCGGCCAGGCTTTGCCAGTTGAGGTCAAGGTGCTCGCCATCGCGGCAATGGCCGGTCACAAAGCGCACACCCGTCGCCAGTCCGCGATGGGTCAGCGGAATGCCGGCGTATGCGCCGCAACCGGCAGACGCTGTAATGCCGGGCACAATCTCGAAATCGATGCCATTTTGCGCCAGAAAGGCAGCTTCTTCGCTGCCGCGGCCAAAAATAAACGGGTCGCCACCCTTAAGGCGCACCACCTTCTTGCCTTCGCGCGCCAGATCGACCAGCAGCTGGTTGATGTCGTCTTGCGGCATATGGTGGTCGCGCGCCGCCTTGCCGGCAAAGGTGGTGGTGGCGGTTTCAGGAATCATTTTCAGGATATCGTCGGAAACCAGCCGGTCATAGACCACCACGTCGGCTTCCTTTAACAGGCGCGCCGCCTTCAGCGTCAGCAGTTCCGCATCGCCCGGCCCGGCACCAATGATGGCGACATTAACTTGTTTCTGGGCGGCTTCTTTGTTCATGATTTACGAATCCGGTTCAGGGTTGCTGGGCGTTTTTATGCGCCCTGACGAAAGCGATGAAATCATCCGCCCACGGGCTCCGCAAAGTGTGGCGCATGTGGGCGTATCCCGCCAGCAGGTTATTGATGACCAGCCCGTCGCGGCCACCGATACACTGGCCGCGGGTGACGTCATAGGAGAATGTGTGTTCGCCTTCAAGGTTTTCAAGGCGCGAATAATGGAATTCGTGCGCCGGAATCGCGTCCATGCCCGCCAGTGCACCTTGCCATGGGTGCTGGCCCGTGGGCGCAACGACAATATAGCCGCGGCCTTGGGGGCGTTCGTTCATGACGATATCGCCCGCCACCACACCGGCCATGGCGGCACGTTCGCCGTTCCATGAAATGGACCGCGCCAGCACCATCATGCCCCCACACTCGGCATAAGCCGGCAGGCCACCGGCAATGGCGCTGCGAATTTCACCAAGCAGGTCGGTGTTGGCGGCCAGTTCCTTCATGCGCGCCTCGGGGAACCCGCCGCCGATCAGCAGGCCATCGGCTTTCGGCAGGCGGGTCGCACTTTCGGGGTCGAAAAAAACCAGCTCGGCCCCGGCGCGCTCCATCGCCTCTATGTCGTCGGCATAATAAAAACCGAAGGCCGGGCCGCGGGCCACGGCGATGGTTACATCGGGCGCCACCTTTGGCGCCGCTGCGAGGGCAGGGGGCAGGGCGGGCGCGGTTTTGGCAAGCTCAATTATGCGATCAAGGTCAATCTGCTCAGCCATGGCAAGGCCGATGCGTTCGATCAGGGCGCGCGCTTCGGGAATTTCATTACTGGGAATAAGGCCGAGGTGGCGTTCGGTCAGCGCAATGGCCGGGTCGCGATGGACGGCGCCGAGCACGGGAATATCCGTATAACGTTCTATCACGGCGCGCAGTTTGGCTTCATGGCGCGGTCCGCCGACAAAGTTCAGCACCACACCGACGACGTTGACTTGCTTATCGAACGTCGCATTTCCCAAAACAAGCGGCGCGGCACCGCGGGTCATGCCGCGGGCATCCACCACCAGCACCACCGGGGCTTGCAGCTGCTTGGCTAGCTGGGCGTTGGAATCCGCGCCTTCCAGGTCCATGCCGTCATGCAGGCCCTTGTTGCCTTCGATGATGGCGATATCGCCGCCCGCCGCCTTGGCGTGGAACAGGGCGTCAATCTCGGCCGTTTCCTGCATGTGGAAGTCGAGGTTATAGCAAGGCTTGCCGCTGGCGTTGCCCAGCCACATGGGGTCGATATAGTCCGGGCCTTTTTTGAAGGGTCGCACATCCAGCCCG
Source organism: uncultured Thalassospiraceae bacterium (assembly GCA_965602455.1). Lineage (GTDB taxonomy): Bacteria > Pseudomonadota > Alphaproteobacteria > Rhodospirillales > Magnetovibrionaceae > CBFCYL01. The sequence continues at coordinate 17,961 of CBFCYL010000025.1, forward strand.
CGCGCAGCCAGCGCCGCCGCAACCCCGGTGGTTACCGTGGTTTTGCCGGACGACTTGTGGGCAGCGGAAAAGAAAATGCGTGCCATGGTCACCTTTCTTATGTGCGGTCGCTTTAGGCGGCGGGGTGCAGCCGTTCGCGGGTGCGGGCGTTCCACATTTCATGGGCCTGCGCGGTGGCTTCATCTGGGTTGGTGGCACGACCCATCATGCGCAGCACGATAGCTGCCGTGCCAATGACGGCGGCTTCGCCGTATTCGTCTGCCTCGGTGCCATGCCAAACGGCGAGCAGATGATCGAGGTTCAGCTCCTCGTCTTTTTCATAGGCGTGTTCGGGCAGCATTTCCGGCCACTGTTCCTCGAAGCGCTTTCCATCTTGCAACATTTGGACCGCCAGCGGTTTGTGCGGCCGGCGCTCGGCCTCGCCGCCTTCGCCCTTGAACACGGCCATGTTTTTCTGGCCCAGCAACTCAGCGGTATCACGATGCACATCGCGGTAATTGGGGTGGAACACGGTCTGCATTTCATTGGGCGCGTTGAACGGGTTGATCATGCGCGCAAACGTGTTGACCGGTGAACGCACACCGAGGATGGGCTTCAGTTCGATAATTTCCTGCAGGCGCGGCACTAGGTGGGCCAGTGGCAGATAGCAAAAATTGGTCGCTTTTAATTGCTCGCCCGCTTCGGCAATCGAGGTGGCAAGGGGAACACCCAGTTTGGCCAGCGCCTGGCTGGAAAATAAACGTCCGGCCGTGTGACCTTCGGTGCCCTGCATGGCGACCTTGATGCCGTTCTGCGCAAGCAACAACGCCGAAAGCAGGTACCATGGCAGCTGGCGTTTCTTGCCCGAATACGATGCCCAGTCCACATCCGCCTGCGGCAGGTCTTTGGGTAAATCTAGGTTATCGCGAACGGCGCGCACAAAGCCCGCCCCTTCGCCCGGCACTTCGGTGCGCACGCGCAGGATGCACAGGAACGCACCCAGCTGCAGGGGCTCGACCTCATTGCGCAAAATCAGGGTCGCGGCTTCATACATTTCCGCCTCGCTCAGCGGCCGCGAAAGGTTCGGCCCACGGCCGATGATGCGGATAAACTGGGCGAAGGGGTGTTCTGGCATCGGGTTGGTCATGGGCATTATCCTAGTGGCATTCCCTAAACAGTGAAACCCGGACGTTGGCGTCCGGGCCCCCTGAATTTTCAACGTCGTTTGGGGCTAATTAGGCATCTTCATCGGTGGTGATGTTGGCCGGGCCGATGACGGTATCGGACAGGCTGGCCGGCAGGATCGGCAGGTAACGAACCGCCAGCACCATAATCAGCAGCGCCGTTGCTACGCCGCCAAGGCCGAGGGTAATTTCCCATATGCTGGGCATATAGGTATGCACCTGCCCGTCAAGGAAGGTGGAAGACACGGCATAACCGGGGAACATATCCAGCGGAAAGGCCTGACCGCCAACGATGATGATGTAAACCTGCGCCAGACCACCGAGAATAACCAGCATGGCGGCAAGGTTAATAGCCTGACACGTCTTGCTCGTGACCGGGTGGAACAGCAGCACCATCGGCACCACGCCGCCGAGGAATACCTGGACACCCCAGAACAACAGGGTGTAGATGCCGCCATCGAGCAGGATAAACTGCTCCACAGCAGCGTGTTCGGCGGCATACAGGTTGGTCAGGTGTTGTACGGTGACAAAGTACAATACCGCAGCGGTGAAAATACCAAGCAGGTTGCGAAGCTGGAACAACAGCTTGTCGCCTAGCGCGCGGTCGGTTGCGCGGTATGTCGAGGTAACGAACAAAATCTTGATGGCCAACCCGAAGGCGAACGACATGGCGATGAACATGGGCGCCATGATGGCGGCGTCATAACCGGGGCGCGCCATCAGGAAACCGAAGATGGAGCCGGTACCGGTGGTCAATGCCAGCCGCCAGATAAAGGCGAACGTGCCGGCAATGCGCGAATAGCGGTTAAAGCGGCGTTCCATCATGACCCACAGGTAAACCAGGACGACCACAAAGAAACCGCTATAAAAATAGATATTCCACGCGAAGATGGAGCGGAAGTTCTGCTTCAGCATGGCGATATCCAGCCGGTCGGGGCGCCCGAGGTCCAGCACCAGCACCATCAGGCCACCGGCGAGCAACGCCAGCGCCATGATCGCGCTCAGGCGACCCAGGGGCTTGTAAATCTTCTTGCCGAAAACCGATGACATGGAGGCCACGTTCAGCGCGCCCGAGGCGGCGACAATCAGGAACACGGCAAAAACGTGCGGCACGCCCCAGACAATCTGGTTGTGCATGCCGGTTACCACGTGGCCTTGTGTTTCCATGTAAAAGGCGGCGCCAACACCGGCAGCGGCCATCAGCGCCAGCCAGCCGACCAGTGTGAAGTAGTCCGCGCCGCGACCGGCAATTTCTTTGTAGGTGGTTGTGTCTATGGCCATGATCTTAAAGCCCCCGGTAATGGACGCCGGGGTCAACGCCCAGGTCTTCGCGGATACGCCGCGTGACGTGCGCGGAAACGGCACGGGAAATATCGCTGTTTGGGTCGTTCAGGTCACCGAAAACCATGGCGTTGGAGCCACGCGCTTCCAGCGCCTCGACACAGGCGGGTTTTTCACCCTTGTCGATGCGGTGAACGCAAAGGGTGCAGCTTTCCACCGTGCCCATGCCACGCGGCATGTGCGGGCGCTGACCACGAACCGGTTCGTGCACGAACGAACGCGCCGAGTAGGGACACGCCATCATGCAATAGCGGCAACCGATGCAGATATGCTTGTCCACCAGAACGATACCGTCTGCGCGCTGCATGGATGCGCCCGTGGGGCATACGTCCACGCACGGCGGGTTATCGCAGTGCTGGCACATCACCGGCAGCGAAGCCTTGGCGCCGGTGCTCTTGTCTTTCAGGTAAACGGTGCGTACCCATTGCGGGTCGGTCTTGGGGTTGCTGTCGCCATCATTACCCCAGCCCTGTTCGTCTTTGCACGCCTTGATAACCACATCCCAAAGCGCAGGGTCGGCGTTGGCGTCAATCAACAGGCCCCAGCGCTGGGCGGGGTCGGCGGGTTTGCCCTTGGGCCGGGCTTCGGCACCGCGGGTCGCCATCAGGAAAATGCCGGGCGCCACGGCTGCTGCCACGCCGCCAGCCAAAAGCTTGCGGCGTTCGCGATCTATAACTTCGGGGGCGATGAGCTTGTTCATTGCTTGCCTCCAGCGCCTGCGGCCTTGTTGCCGAGGTAACTTTCCAGCTTGCTCATGAGCAGCGCATCACCATCAGCGCCCGTTTTCGGGTGGCCTTCAGGTAACGGCGCGCCGTTCAGCGAGGTGCGCTTTGGTTTGTCATCAGCGGCGCCGGTGTGGCACTCGAAGCAGTCAATTTTGACCGCCGCGTATTTGTGGCATTCGGCACAGAAGGGAACGACGGTGCGCACCTTACCCTGGGCAATTTTAGGCGACTTGGTGGCATGGCAATCCACACATTCGTTAAGGCCGTACTTTTCGCCACGAATGCCTTCGCGCAACGTGTCGTCGCGCTGGTGCTTGAGAAAGACCATGTGTTCACGGCGCATAATGTCGGCAGGTTCAACGCACTTTTCACCCTTTACAGCCTTCGAAGGCTTGGGCATCGGCACGCCGTCGCCGGCGGCGAAGGCGCCGGTCGAAACCAGCGCCAGCCCCAGGGCCATCAGCGTAATTGATACAATGCGCTTAACCATCCTCAAGTTTCCTTATTCGCCCAGACCCATCTGGATATAACCGGTGGGGCAGACATCGGAACAAACATGACAGCCGATGCACTTCTTGTAGTCGGTGTCGACATAACGGCCCAGCGCCGACTGGTCTTTCTTGACCCGGAAAACGGCATCCTGCGGGCAGTAAATGACACAGTTGTCGCATTCAAAACACATGCCGCAGCTCATGCAGCGTTCGCCTTCGTGAATAGCCTGCTCTTCGCTCAGGCCTTCAAGGCGGCTTTCAAAGTTGCCGACCACATCTTCAGGCGCAATGTGTTTTTCAACGCGCTTGCCACGTTCGTCAAACTGGAAATGTGCCAGGAACAGTTCATCATGGGGAACGACCTGGTTGGCCGAACGGTCTTCATAGTTATGAATGGCATATTTTTCATCGGCGGTGCCGCGAACCGGCTCGTGGCTGTATTCAACCGGCTCCAAGTCGCGCTGTTGCAGTTCACCCAACAGGTTAAAGTGATGCACATCCACCTTGGGGCGTTTGTCATCGGGGTGACCAGCCAACATGTGGTCGATGCTTTCCGCAGCAATGGAGCCGTGGCCGATGGCCGTGGTCAGCAAGTGCGGGCGGATGATGTCACCACCGGCGAAATGCTTTTCGTTGCCTTCACCCTTGACCTGGTAAACCGGGTTGATGGCCATGAAGCCGTTACCGCTGTCGAGCTTGCCAAGTCCTTCGGCCAAATCGCCCATCTGGCCAATGGCCGAAACGATAAGGTCAGCTTCGATTTCGAACTCGGTGCCTTCGGTGGGAACCGGGGCCATGCCGTCCATGGTGCATTCGCACATCTTGAGGCCACGGGCGCGGCCCTGATCGTCGAGCAGGACCTCCAGCGGCATCACACCACCTTTGATGTCCACGCCTTCGTGCAGGGCATCATCGCGCTCGCGGTCGGTGGCGATCATCTTGTCGACGGGGAACAGCGAGGTCAGCGTGGAATGCACGCCTTCGCGTTCCAGTACCGAGCCAACATCATGCGCCGTGTGACCGAGAATAACTTCCTCGGTCTTGGCTTTTTCATATTGGGTGGAAACATGGCCCAGACGCCGCGCCACGGACGCCACGTCGATGGAGGTGTCGCCACCACCAACCACAATAACCTTCTTGGCGGTGTACTGAAGTTTGCCTTTGTTAAAGGCATCGAGGAAGTCGACGCCGGTAATGCAGTTTTGCGTGCCTTCGAAGCCCGGGGTCGGCAAGGGGCGGCCCTTTTGCGCGCCGACGGCCCAGAAGATGGCGTCGAAGTCTTTTTCCAGCTGCTCAACGGTGATGTCGGTGCCGACCTTTACGCCGGTCTTGGCAACAACGCCGGTGTCGAGGATACGGCCGATTTCGGCATCCAGCATTTCGCGCGGTGTGCGATAACCGGGAATACCGAAGCGCATCATGCCGCCCAGCTCGGGGTGGGCTTCATACAGGGTCACGGCGTGGCCCTTGAGGCGCAGGAAATATGCCGCTGCCAGTCCGCCCGGCCCGCCGCCGATAACGGCGACTTTTTTGCCGGTTTCTTTTGCCGGGGCCTTTAACTTGAGTTTGTTTTCAATGGCCCAGTCGCCGACATACTGTTCCAGCGCGTTGATGCCGACAAAGTCGTCAACTTCGTTGCGGTTGCAGCCGTCTTCGCACGGTGCCGGGCAAACCCGGCCCATGGTGGCGGGGAAGGGGTTGGCTTCGGCCATGCGGTTAAACGCATATTCCTGCCAGCTCTGGCCTTCAACAGGGGATTTGTCCTGACCGCGGGCAATGGCGAGCCAGCCGCGAATGTCATGGCCGGAAGGGCACGAACCCTGGCACGGCGGCGTGCGGTGCACATAGGTCGGGCACTTGTGCGACCAGCTGGCCTGGAAGATATCCTCCTGGAAATCATCCCATTTGGTGTCGCCTTCTACGTAACGTGTCCAGGAAAGAACCTTTTCCGCTGTCATTTTCTTTGTCCTTCTGCTCAAGTCGGGGGCAGGGTCGTTGCCCGGCCGGTGGGTTATTAATGTTTCGGGGCCTTATTTATTCCTTGGCGCCAAGCTGCATAGCATCGCCCACCAATTGATGAACGCTGATGACCATATCCATATCGAAGCCGTAATACGGCATCACCTTGCTGAACTGGCTTTTGCAAATGGCGCAAATGGCGGCCATGTGCGTTACGCCGTGGTTATCAACCACGTCTTTCAATGCTTCCATGCGCGGCAGCGCGCCCTTGACGCGCAGCTCCATCAAATCGTCGGTCAACAGGCCGCCACCACCACCGCAACAGAACGTCTTGTCGCAAATGGTCTGGGGGTCCATATCCACGAACTTGTTGACCGAAGCCTTGATGACTTCGCGCGGGATGATGAACTGGCCGCCTTCTATGTTGCCCATGCGCGTGGCGCGCGCCACGTTGCAGCTATCGTGGAAGGTGAGCACCTTGTCGTCGTTGGCGCTGGCGTCGAGCTTGATGCCGCCGTTCTGGATAAGCTCATGCGTGACTTCCAAAATGTGCTGCGGTGTCGGGTATTTGGGATCAAGAAAGTCCCACGGCCCGGCCAGCGTGTTAAGGAACGCATAGGCCACGCGCCAGGCATGGCCGCATTCGCCAAAGACGATGCGCTTGACGCCAAGGTCCAACGCCGCCTTGCGGATGCGGTTGGCAACCTTGTGCATTTGCTCGTACGAACCGATGAACATGGCGAAGTTGGCAGCTTCCGAGGCATAGGACGAAACCGTCCAGCTGATGCCCGCCTGATGGAACACCTTGCCATAGCCAATCAGGCCATCAACATGGGGTTCGGCGAAGAAGTCGGCCGATGGCGTAACCAGCAACACATCGGCACCATGCACATCGACCGGGAACTTAACGGCAACGCCGGTTTCCTCTTCGACGTCTTCTTCCAGGCCTTCCATGGTGTTGACCAGCGCTTTTTCGGGCAGGCCGAGGTTGTTGCCGATAACATGCACCTTGGCGAGAATTTCATTGGAATATTTTGTGCCGACGCCGATGTGATCCATGATGTCACGCGCTGCCATGGAAATTTCGGCGGTGTCGATGCCGTAGGGGCAGAAGACTGCGCAACGACGACACTGTGAGCACTGGTGGTAATACTTGTACCAGTCGTCCAGCATTTCCTTGTTCATTTCCTTGGCACCGACCAGCTTGGGGAACAGCTTGCCTGCAACCGTGAAATGGCGACGGTAGACCGAACGCAGCAGGTCCTGACGTGCCACCGGCATGTTCTTGGGGTCGCCCGTACCGAGGAAGTAATGGCATTTATCGGTGCACGCACCGCATTTGACGCAGCTGTCGAGGTAAACGCGAAGCGCCTTGTTTTTATCCAGAAGGTCGCCCAGTTTGGCGACCGCTTTTTCTTCCCAGCTGTCTACCAACTCACCGGGGAAACCAAGTGGCTCATTATGCTCAGGCTTGGCGATAAACGGCTGGGAATGATCCATCGCGCCCTCTTTAATAGGCGGATTATCCCTCAGTTCGCGAAATTCCGGAGTTTCAAACGTTTGGTCAGCCACTTCCTGCTCCTTTGGCGAAGGGTTCAGGCCCTTCGTTTTAACTTTATTGCGCTATCAAGCCTCGCGATCGGCGTCCATTGGTGCCGCCCATGCGGCCAAGTGACGGTGTTCGCGCGCGTTATCAACCTGGGTGCGCGAGGGCGCAAAAAATACACCCGGAACGTGCAGCAGTTTGCTGAACGGAAATACAATCATCAGGGTCACAACCGCGCCAAGGTGAATTAACAGCGCCGGGTCGGCGGGCAACGGCTGAAGGTCAAAGCGCAACAAACCAAGGAAGAACGCCTTGACCTGGATAATATCGGTGCGGGCCACATAACGCATGGCAAGGCCGCTGGCGCCGATCAGCACCAGAAGCGCCAACATCAGGTGGTCGGAAGGGTCTGAGATGTAACGCACGCGCTCGACAACAAAGCGTCGCGCCCACAGGCCCAACAGGCCCGCGACCATGGCCATGCCGCCGTAAATGCCGAACGGCTGCACAAAAACGACCCAGCTCCAGACCGGTTCGATGAAATAACGCAGGTGACGGGCCAGTGCCAGCGCCAGACCGGCGTGAAACAACACGGCCAGAATCCATATCCAGCGGTTGGACTTGAACAGGCTTTCAAAAAACGCGACTTCGCGGGCCATGCGCAAGACAACGCCGGTGCGGGTCATTGGTGCGGGCATGACGGGAATTTTCAGCGGTGATGGCGTGGTGGCGTATTGCCGGATCTTGAACGCCAGACCGACCGCCAGCAAAAGCGTGGCAGCATAAAACATCAGCGCATAAATGATTGTCAGTGCCGACATGGCCGGTTTGCCCTTAGTTTCTGAGTGAAGTTTTCGGTTAAAAAGTCAAAAAAAAATATGCAGAAAAAACTGGAGGGCGGAGCGGAAACCGTCCCGCCCTCCGTGCGGAGTGTTCGTTTAGATCAGACGCAACCGGTCGGCTTGGGAAGGCCGGCAATTTTGCAAGCCTGTTTGGCCGGGCCGTACGGGAAAAGTTCGTACAGGTATTTGTTAGAACCCTTTTCGGGACCAAACTTTTTCTTGATGGCCTTGACCAGAACGCGAACGGCCGGGGCAATCTGGTATTCGTTATAGTATTCACGAAGGAAGTTGACGACGTCCCAATGCTCTTCGCTCATGTCCAGGCCTTCGGCGTCAGCAATAATCTGTGCCAGGTCCTGGTTCCATGAATTCACATCGGTGATGTAGCCTTCTTCGTCATGGTCGATGTCGGTGCCATTAACATTATAAGCAGCCATTTTTCTAGTCTCCTCTATGTAAAAAATACTCAAAGCCCTTTGCTTTAGGGGCGTTTGAATTAAAGCCTCAGAGCCAGGGGGTTACACCGTCGTTGTCGGCGGCAAGGCCGACAAAGCCAGCATAATCAACGACGTTAATGCCATCGATAGCCTGATCTTCGGCAAGGCCACGGGCTTTGAGATCCGGACCCAGTACGTAAACTTTATGATCAGCGACCGCACCAACGACCTTGTCGCTGACGGCGGTGCCCTTAACGGCGCCATAAACGCCATCTTCAAACAGCAAGATGGCGCTTCCCTTTTTGGCCAAGCGCAGGCAGCTATCAAGACCGTTGCGTTCGAAGGGGGATTTGTTGACGGTATGCAGCATTGTTATTTCCCTTAAATCTTCAGCCGCCGATAACGGCGTCGGATGCGTTGAGAACCTCGGCCAGCTCAGTGCTGGAAAGCACCTCGACATCAACCTTGAAGTCTTCCTTGGTCAGGCCGCGGGCCTCGATGGATTCCTTCTCGACGATGATGCGCCAGTTCATATCAATATCATCGTCTTCGTCGGCGTCTTCCTTTTCCATCTCGATGATGCCGTAGGTGGGAAGGAAGTTTTTCATGCCGAGATCAGCCGTGTCGTGGCCCTTTTTGATCTGGTAAACGCCATCATCGACAAAAACGATGTTGGCGTGCTGTTCAAAGGCGGCGGAGATGAGCACGCTTTCAAGAACCTCAAGGGCATAGATGGTGCCGTAGGGCGCCTTGCGGTTGAGGTAGGTGATCGTCTTTTTGACGCCTTCGGTTTCGAATTCATATTCAGCCATTTTTCTCTCTCCTCAATCGCCGAACATGACCAGACGGTCACATCCAATGGCGGCTTCGGTCAGTTGGCCGAGGCCGGAAATGCGAAAGCCATCCATCAGGTTTTCTTCCTGAATGCCACGGCGAAGGCCAGCGGCAATACAGACAACCAGATCGAGGTCTTTCTCGGCGGCAAGATCACTCCACATTTTGACGACGTTGCGGTCGTCGGCCTGCGGCGCGGAGAGCTTGTTGGCGTTGTAAACACCATCATAGTAAAAAAAGATGCGTGGGACTTCATGCCCGGTCTCGAGTGCGGCTTTGGTGAACTGGTAAGCCGAATCCGATGCCTGGTGTGTGAACGGTCCCTCGTTTACGAGTATTCCGAATTTCATTTATAACCCCTGGTTTTCGGGGGACGGTCCTTACCAACTAAGGCCGCCCCCTCGAAATCGTCTTGTTGTTAACTTAGAGATGAACCTGAGAAGAAGCGTTGAGCGCATTACGTCCGCCACGCCAGTCTTCAATGTGATACTTGGTGAACGGCAGGCCGGTCACCTCGAAGAAGCGCGGCCAGCCGATACGGTCGATCCATTCGCTCATGCGTTCCCACGGGCGACCACCTTCCTTGTATGCGGCCAAAATCGTCATCACGATATCGGCAGCTTCCGGCCAGCGCGGGGCATTGTTGGGAATGCCAGCGGCGACCAGTTTGTGGAAGGAAGGTTTGGTGCGGGTGGAAGAGTGCTTGCCACCAACCCAGATGGCCAACTTGGAGTGGACCGGGTCGTTGATCTGCATCGGCGGGCACGGCGGGTAGCACGCACCACAGCAAATGCATTTGCGTTCATCAACTTCCAGGGTCGGCTTGCCGTTGACCAGCGCCGGGCGAATAGCCGCCACCGGGCAACGGGCCACAACGGCGGGACGTTCGCACATGTTGGACACCAGATCATGGTTGATGATCGGCGGCTTGGTGTGCTGGATGTTGATGGCAATGTCGCCCTGGCCGCCACAGTTAATCTGGCAGCAAGACGTCGTAATCTTGACGCGGTTGGGCATTTCTTCGTGCTTGAACTCTTGGTACATCAAGTCCATCAGCGACTTCACAACACCCGAGGCATCTGTGCCCGGAATATCGCAATGCAACCAGCCCTGGGTGTGCGAAATCATGGAAACAGAGTTACCGGTGCCACCCACGGGGTAGCCGGAAGCTTCCAGTTTTTCGATCAGGGGCTGAACGCGCGCTTCATCGCTAACCATGTATTCGATGTTCGAGCGCGTGGTGAAACGCACGTGGCCATCGGCGAATTCGTCGGCGATGTCGCACAGGTCGCGAATGGTGTGCAGGTCCATCTGGCGCTGGGTGCCGGCCTTGACGGTCCAGATTTCTTCGCCGGACTTGGCAACGTGGTGCAACACGCCCGGTTGCGGACGGTCGTGCCAGTCCCAGGCGCCGTAGTTTTTCTTCATAACCGGGTGCATGTACTGCTGCGGATCGGGAACACCGCATTCATCTGGCATCCGCGGAGCTGCTTGAGCTTCACTCATTTTATCTATTCTCCAAACTGGTCGTTAGTTACTAGCAAAGTCGGTCCGGGCTTATTCAGCCGCGGCGGTACCCTTGCGCTGGTTCCACTTGGCGGCTTCCTCGTCCCAGTCGTCCATGCGGACGTAAGAGCTGGTGCGGGGGTGAGCGACCATGTTCGGGTCAACATCAACGCCAACGCCTTCAATGAAGTTGACGAGGCCGATGCGTTCGATCATTTCACCGGTACGTTCGTGTTCGAGCGCATTTTCAGCGAAGAACTCAAGCGTATTTTCGGAAAGCTCGACCAACCATTCGTAATCTTCTTCGGTTTCCATCCTGTGGAAGGGAACCAGAACGGTGCCCATGAGATCGCCGATTTTCAGCGTGCGCTTGCCGCCGACCAGGATGGTGACACCCTTTTCGTCGCCGACACTCAAGGCCTTTGTGCAAACGTTGATGCAATGCATGCACTTGACGCAACTTTGGTTGTCGATTTCCAGCGTGTCGTCATCGTTAAGCGACAGCGCGCGGGTCGGGCACATGTTGACCACCTGGTCGTTGAAACCCTTGCGGCCCAACTCGGCAACCTTTTTCTTGATTTCGTCCTGGTTAACTTTCATGTCGTCTTTCCAGGTGCCGATGACGGCGAAATCCGAACGGTGCGAAGCGTTGACGCAATCGTTGGCGCAGCCCGAGAACTTGGCCTTGAACTTGTAAGGCAGGGACGGGCGGTGCATGTCGTCGAGCATATTGTTGATGACCATGCGCAGGGCCTTGGCTTCGTCATAGCACGACTGTTCGCAACGCGCGGCGCCAACGCAGCTCATGGATGTGCGGACACCGGCACCGGCACCGCCAAGGTCAAAGCCCATTTCGTTGAAGGCATCAAAGGCGGGCTGTACGTTATCGGTGGAAACGCCCTGCATCATGATGTCGCCAGACTGGCCGTGGAAGGCGATGAGGCCGGAGCCATATTCTTCCCAGACGTCGCAAAGTTCGCGCAGCACCTTGGTGTCGTAATGCATACCGGCGGGCGGCATAACGCGCATGGTGTGGAACTCGGAGCTTTCCGGGTATTCTTTTGAAACTTCGGAGAAACGCGGGATGATGCCGGCGCCATAACCGCGAACACCAACGGTGCCGCCTTTCCAGTAACCCTTGCGGGTTTCATAGGAGTGCTCAAGCTGTCCCAGCAGGCTCTTCATAATCGGGGCGTAGGCCTTGCCTTCATCATCAGCCAGACGCTTGAGGCCGGTTACAAAGCTGGGCCACGGGCCACTTTCGAGTTGATCAAGAAGGGGTGTTTCATGTTTTTTTGTCATTTTTTTCTTTCTCCGCCGAATTTTGAATTCCGAGTTTCAAGTCTGATCTTTTTTGATGCACAACCACGCACACCACGCAGGGAGCCAATGGGGGCCCTTTTCAGTTCCGGTTAAAACCGGTGCACCGGTTTTAACAGGTTTGCCCTCACGAGAAGGGCGGCAGGCTTAACCTGGTAGCGTGGCCTGCGTATGGATCGACAGTAAATGTGGGAAATACCATCCCCAGTTACAGCCATTACCTGTTACTTTTATTGTTGTTCACCGGAGCCGGAGCCCGGTGGTGCGCTGGGTTTTCCCTTACGCTTGAGCTTATTTTCGTCATATTTTATATTACGTCAATCTAATATGTCGGTATGAAACGAGATTTATCAGCCCTTTTTTAACCATCCCTTTCGTTTCAGGCACTTGTCGTGCAATAACCTTTCAAGCCTTGGGGGCTTCGGCGCAATAAACCACTGGTTTTCTCCCGGTATTTTGGCCTCAAGCGCCGCCGCACCCGTTTTTAGGCCACCCGTTTCAAGGAATCGAGCCGTGCACAAAACCCCAGCCCCGTACCAGCCCGACCAGCCGGATTTGCAGGCCGATTTTGCCGCTATTGTGGCCGATGAGGCGGCTTTCCAAGCCTGGCGGGGCGCCAAGCTGGCGCGCTATCCCGGCCTGGCCTCCGATATCATGGTCAATATCGCCGATCCGGCAGCCCCATCGGCCACCGAACGCCACCTGGTGGCCGCCCACATCGCAGCGTGCAACGCGGCGGTGTTGCGCCTGCCCCTGCCCGCTGACGAGGCGCAGGGGCGGGCTGATTTGCTGGCCCTGGGTCTGGCGCTGGGGCTGGAGAACCCGGACCTGAACCCCTACGCCGATGCCGATGCCATCACACCGTTGCATGATGTTGGGGGAAAAGCCGCTGAAAACAGCCAAAAATCACCACAAATAGCGGGGCGACGGCTTTACATCCCCTATACCAACAAGGGATTGAACTGGCACACCGATGGTTATTACAACCCGCCCGGGCGCTATATCCGGGCCATGGGGCTGTATTGCGTGCGCGCCGCCACCGAAGGTGGCGTCAGCCGCCTGCTGGACCCTGAAATGGCATACCTTTTATTGCGTGACGCCAACCCGGCCTGGGCGGCAGCGCTTTTTCACCCCGGGGCGATGACCATTCCGGCCAACGAGGCCGCCGACGACGTCGAGCGCGAAGCCGTCACCGGGGCAGTGTTTTCCGTCAACCCAGAAGACGGTACCTTGCATATGCGCTATACCGCGCGCCAGCGCCATGTGGTCTGGCGCGACGATGACGAAACCCGGGGCGCCATTCATTTTCTCGATAGCCTGTTTGCCGAGGGGCTTTATACGATTAGCCACCGTTTGCAACCGGGCGAGGTTATTTTATGTAACAATGTCCTGCACGCCCGCAGTCCGTTCAAAGACGGTGAAGGCGAAAGCGGCGATAGTGACTATAATAAAGGACGCCTGCTGTTGCGGGCGCGCTACCACACCCGTATCAACGCCCACACCGGCCAGTCGGGCGAATAAACACCAACCAGGAGAGCCCGCCGTGAGCAGTGCCCACCAGTCCATCCGTGACATTGAAGTCATTAACGCGCCGTGGAACAAGGAAGTTACCTTGCAGGAGGTTGAATACGAAGGCGGTTTTAAAATGGTTCGCGTGCGCATCAAGGAAGGCAAGCGCTTTACCGACCTAGAGCTCGACAGCGCCACAGCCGACGCCATTGCCGGGCACCTGAGCCAGTGGGCGAGGGAAAACGTGGCGCCATAATTATCTTTAAGTTACCGTGAAAAAACGCAACATAATCGAAACAAGAAACAAACCTGCGGAGCTTTCTTTCCAATGCCCAACCCATCTTCAGCAGTATCTTTTTCCACCACCCGCCCACCCAATTCCAGGCGCGCGCGCATCATGGCGGGATGGCTGTTCACGCTGGCGGCCATGGTGTTCATCATGGTGGTCATCGGCGGTTTGACCCGGCTGACCCATTCCGGCCTTTCCATGGTGGAATGGAAACTGTTTACCGGGTGGTTGCCGCCTTTTAATGACGCCGATTGGCTGGCGTTGTTTTCCAAGTACCAGCTTTCGCCCGAGTTCGCCAAAGTTAACCCGGGTATGGATGTCGAAGGGTTCAAGTCCATTTTCTGGCTGGAGTTCATCCACCGCGTGTGGGGGCGGCTTTTGGGCGTGGTGTTCTTTTTCCCCTATGCATGGTTCCTGGCTCGCGGCTGGGCGCGGCCGGGCGAGCCCTTGTTCTGGAAATTTACCGGCTTGTTTTTTCTTGGCGCCGCGCAAGGGTTGATGGGCTGGTACATGGTGGTCAGTGGTCTCGTTGACCGCCCCGATGTCAGCCAATATCGCCTGACGGCGCATTTCAGTTTGGCGCTGGTGATTATCGCCGCACTGTTGTGGGTGGGGTTAAGCCTGCTTCGTCCCATGGCGGAGTCACGCGCCCGCCAGGATGCGGGCAGGTTGCGCCCGGCAGCGTTTTGGCTTTGGGTGTGGATTTCCGTGACCGCGGTTTCCGGTGGCTTCGTTGCCGGCATTGACGCCGGGTTTGGCTACAACACTTTTCCGCTGATGGATGACGCCTTCATTCCCGACGGGCTTTATGCCACGACACCATTTTGGTTGGCGGCTTTTGAAGATGTCCTGACCGTGCAGTTCAATCACCGCTTGCTGGCCGAGACGACCGTGTTGTTTGCGGGTTTATTCTGGCTCTTTTCACGCCCGGCCCACCTGGCGCCGCGGACGCGCCGGGCCATCAACTGGCTGACGATCGGCGTCGTGGCGCAGGCGGCCCTTGGCATTACGACACTGCTTTTGACGGTGCCGGTATGGGCGGCCAGCGCACACCAGGCGGTGGCGGTGGCCGTGTTTTCGCTGGCGATGTGGTGTGTTTTTGAGCTGCGCACCCCACAGACCTAATCTTTTTACCGTATGGGAAGGTTTCTTTCGCTTGTTTCTACGGGAAAAAATCAAATAGAATGATCGTCAAACGAACCTCGGCGTTTATTGACCAGTCGAGGGGGCGGAATATCAGGCCAGTAAACGAGGGAACGAACCAATATGAGCGACCACAAAAAGTACCGCTTGGTTACGAGAAGCGATTTTGATGGCCTGGTTTGCGCCATGCTGCTGAAGGAAATGGACCTGATTGAAGACATCAAGTTCGTTCATCCTAAAGATATGCAAGATGGCACTATTTTGATTTCTGAAGACGATATCACTACCAACCTGCCGTATGTGCCCGGTGTTCACCTGGCGTTTGATCATCACGCCAGCGAGATGATCCGCCTTGAGGACATTCCCCCCAACCACGTGATTGACCCTGACGCCCCTTCGGCGGCGCGCGTTGTCTTTCGCTATTACGGTGGCAAGGTTGAATTCAAGAATGTTTCCGACGAAATGATGGAGGCGGTGGACAAGGCTGATTCCGCCCAGTTCAGCGAAGACGAAATCCTCAATCCTTCGGGGTGGCCGTTGCTCAACTTCATTATGGATTCACGCACCGGGCTTGGACGCTTTCGCGATTTTCGCATTTCCAACTACCAGCTGATGATGGAGCTGATCGATTATTGCCGCGACCACTCCATTGAAGAGGTGTTGGCCCTGCCCGATGTTAAAGAACGTGTGGACCTTTACACGGAGCATCAGGAACAGGCCAAAGACCAGATCAAGCGCTGCACAACCGTTCATGGAAACCTGGCGGTGATTGACCTTCGTAACGAAGAAACCATTTTTGCCACCAATCGTTTCATGATTTACGCCATGTTCCCGGAAACGAATATTTCCATTCACGCCATATGGGGCATCAACCAACTGAACACGGTGTTCGCAACGGGCGGCTCCATTATCAACCGCACATCAAAAACCAACATCGGCGAACTGATGTTGGAATACGGCGGCGGCGGGCACCACAACGCTGGCACCTGCCAGGTGGATAACGATGAATCTGTGCGTGTGCTTGATGATCTGATCGCCCAAATTACCGCCAACGGATGAAGCGTTTCCCCCAACTCCTGGCCTTTGCCGTGGGCGGGGGGCTGGCACTCGGCATCCTGCAATCATTGAGCGCGTGCTCCGAAGGCGCCGTCAGCACCCTGGTCACGCCGGTCGGTACGTTTGCGTCCGTTGATGAAGCTGGCAAGCGTGAACTGGACCGCCTTTACGCCACGATTGATGCGCGTGCCGCAAGCCCCAGCGACCAGCGCGGCCGCGACCAGTTGCGCGATGTTTTCAGACACGTTCGGGCAAATTACGTTTACCCGGTTAATGACACGGTATTAATCGACGCCGCCATCAAGGGCATGGACGACCTTGGGGCGGCTGCCGATAAAAACCCTGATAAGGCTATCGCTAAAACGGATTCAGCTGTGCTGGTCGATGCCGCACTTGAATCCATGGTGGCGTCGCTCGACCCCCATTCTGAATACCTGAACCCTGATGAACTGAAAGAACGCCGCGTGTTTGCCGCCGGGCGCTTCGGTGGCCTGGGGATCCAGGTCACGCTGGATAAGGACAGCGGCGCGATCAAGGTTATCTCGCCGATTGAAGACACACCCGCCGACCGGGCTGGCATCAAGGCCGGTGACCTGATTACCCACATTGACGGCGATGCGGTGAAGGGGAAAACACTGACCGATGCGGTCAAGATTATGCGCGGGCGTCCGGGCACCACAATCCGCCTGACCATCCAGCGCGGCACCAGTAAAACCCTGGACGT
>CBFCYL010000026.1:0-34708 GCA_965602455.1 uncultured Thalassospiraceae bacterium
AACAAGAGTTAATCCCGCATCTGAAAAAGCTGCAGTAATTGAAGGAATAATAATATCTTCAAGTTGATCCTTGGATACATCTAAGACTACTGTTTTGCTATGCCGTCTACCAAGCATAAGTATAGAGTTAAGTTTGTAGGCTAGAGCAATTGTAGAGGGAAAAATAGCAAGCAGTCCTACGATTAAGCTAGTTATCGCGTATAAGGCAAGAAGGGGAAACGCTGTAAAAATGCCAATCCCTAAAGTTGCAAAAAATATTTCTTTCATCGCGTCACCTCTTTCTCTATCAATTCCACAGCCTTTAAAATTTTCCTGCAAACACATCACGCATAGTGACCTCAAGCTCAGCTACTAGTTCAGTATGTGCAATTAAGACTTTGAGATATGCTAGCGCCACCCCCTACAGAAACCATCTCTTGGTTGTCATGAATAATGCCATCATAGCATGCAGCAAGCAAGAAGGTATGTTTACCATTAGTTGTGCTTATGCAGGGCGCCCCCCTGTCCGCCAATTGAAAACCCTCGCAGCCCTTATTGGGTGCGGGGGTTTTATTTGTCGATATGGGCTTGCAGGTACGAAGTCTTGTTCTGGCCCATTTTCTTTTTCAGCAACAAATAATTGGATAATAATCGATAAGCTGCAAATATATGGCTCGTCAAATATGGACAAAGATCCATTCAGTTTATTTTTTTCAGGGAGGGTATGCACAATGAGCACCATGAAGGGTTATTTGAAGTCTTTTCCGGATCGGGATGGTTTTTTTGGGAAGTATGGCGGGTCTTTTATTCCGCCAGAACTTGTTCCACATTTTAAAGGGATATCCGAGGCTTATGACAGGCTCTCCAAATCAACGGAATATTTGAACGAACTGAAATATATTCGCAAACATTTTCAGGGACGCCCGACCCCTATTTCACATTTAAAAAATTTATCAGATGAAATTGGCGGCGCACAAATATATGTAAAACGCGAAGACCTTAATCATATGGGCGCCCATAAGCTAAATCATTGCATGGCCGAAGCCCTGCTTGCAAAACACATGGGCAAAACAAAACTAATCGCCGAAACAGGCGCCGGTCAACACGGCGTGGCATTGGCGACCGCCGCCGCTTATTTCAAAATGGAATGCGAAATCCATATGGGCGAGGTTGACATTGAGAAGGAACATCCAAACGTGGTGCGGATGAAACTCCTTGGTGCCACAGTTGTTCCGGTTAGCTTTGGTGAGCGCACACTGAAAGAAGCGGTTGATTCTGCCTTTGGTTCTTATATGGGGCAATTTGAAACGGCGTTGTATGCCATTGGTTCAGTTGTTGGCCCGCATCCGTTTCCAAAAATGGTTAGGAATTTTCAAAAAGTAGTCGGCCTTGAAGCCCATGAGCAATTCCTTGATATGACGGACGAACTTCCCGATCATGTTGTTGCTTGCGTTGGTGGCGGGTCAAACGCCATGGGCTTGTTTAGTGGCTTTATCGAAGATGAAACGGTCAACCTTCACGGTGTCGAGCCAATGGGAACATCCGATAAACTTGGTGATCATGCCGCGACCATCACCTTTGGTGAAGATGGTGAAATTCATGGTTTTCGTTGCATAATGTTGAAAGATGAAAACGGCGAACCTGCCCCGGTGCATTCAATTGCCAGCGGGCTTGATTATCCGGGCGTTGGGCCTGAACATTCATACCTCCATAGCATCGGCCGGGTAAAATATGGCTCAGCAACAGACGAAGAAACGCTGGATGCTTTTTATAAGCTGAGCCGCCTGGAAGGAATTATCCCTGCCCTTGAAAGCGCCCATGCCATTGCCTATGCCATGAAACTAGCGGCAGAAACACCGGGACAATCTATTCTGGCAAACCTGTCCGGGCGGGGCGATAAAGACATTGATTATGTTGCTGATAAGTTTGGTTTTGGTGAGGCCTAGCCCTTAAACTGACTGATATTACTGTCCATAGAACAGGCTAGCGGGGGAAAGAATCTGTCCGCTTCGCCAATTCAGAAACCCTCGCATCCCAACACGGGTGCGGGGGTTTTTATTAGGCATCGGCCCCCGGCTGGGGCTAAGCTGGTTGACGTTTCAGGAGTGAGCAGATGAACATTTTTTCCCGCATCGCGTTTTTTGTTATGGCGCTTTTAGTGGCGCCAGGCCTTGCTGCCGCAGCACCGGTAGATCTGGTGGCCCACCGCGCGGCCTATGAAATCAGACTCGGTGAGCAGAAAGACAGCAACAGCGGTGTCGTCGATGTATCGGGGCGCGTTGTTTACGGACTGAAAAAAACCTGTGGTGGCTGGATCATGGAACAAGACCACGCCATGAACATCCACCTTCAAAACGGCAAGGCCGTTCCCGACCGGGTGCAATTTTCATCATGGGAAGCCGACGACGCCAGCCGCTATCAATATTCAATGTCCAGCGCTAGCAGTGCCGAAAGCGGCATTTTGGGTAATGCCACCATGGGCAACGGCGGCGGCAAGGCCGTTTTCCAGAAACCCGAAAGCGCCACCTTCGCGCTTCCGGCGGGAACGCTGTTTCCGCTGGCCCACAGCAGGGCGCTGCTGGCCCACGCCAGAAACGGCGAAAGCCAGTTCAACGCTACGGTTTTTGAAGGCACCGGTGTGGAAGCAGCAAAATTACTGGTGGCGTTTATCAGCCCACTGGCTGAAGGAAAGTGGCGACAGCTTGATCCGTTGCTCCGCGTGCCGGGGTGGACGGTCCGGATGGCCTATTTCGACCCGGCATCACAGGCGTCCGAACCCCTGTATGAGGTCGAGGCCGACTTTCTGGAAAACGGCATCGCCCCGCGCTGGTTGCTGGATTACGGCTCGTTCACCGTTGAAATGAACATCCGCAAGATCGAGGCGTTGCCGCAATCCGGTTGCTAAAGTCTTTTTTACTTTGATTTTTTGGCCCGCATTTCCGCCGCCAGCATTTTCAGGGTGGCGAGGTCGGCGGCACCGGGAACAACCCGATCACCGAATATGAAAGCGGGTGTGCCGGTAATACCAAGGCTATCGGCCAGAACCCGGTTGGTGGCCAACAGCGCGTCGATGCGCGGTGATTGCATGTCGGCATTCATTTTTTCCACATCAATGCTGGCTTCTTCGGCCAGAGCTTCGACCTTTAGTTCGCTCAATGCACCGCGACTTAGCATCATGGCGGTGTGAAAGGCACCATAGCGCTCGCGCTGGCCCTGCCACACGGCAATGGCGGCACGTGAGGCGTAAACCGAATCGTCACCCAAAATGGGCCATTCTTTCAGGATATACTTGATGTTGCCATCTTCCCTGAGCAGGGTTTGCACATCGGGGAATACCTTCTTGCAATAACCGCAACGGTAATCAAAAAATTCGACCACCGTGATGTCACCATCGGGGTTTCCCATAATGGGGTCTTCGGGGTTGTTTTCCAGAATGCTGCGCATTTCAGACAGGGTTTTTTGTTGCTTCTCAGCCTGGAAACTTTCATCGCGGCGTCTCATTTCGCGGATGGCATCAACAATCACTTCGGGGTTTTCGAGCAGGTATTCCCGCACAACAGCTTCCACCGCGCGCTGCTGCTCCGGCGTCAGGGATTCCGCTGCCCCCTCGGCCGTGGCGGGGCGGGCACCTGAAATACCCAGCAGGATCACAACAGCGACGAGCGATAGGGCGGTGCGGCGAAATAGGATCATGGGTTTATGCCTTGAGTTTTGATTGGGGACATTCGGCGCGGCATATTGCGCGACCGGGGCCAGCCTGACAACCCAGGAAACCCCCTATATACGTTTTCAGGTCGCAGTTTACTGGTCAAAATATGGCATTAGTGTGATAGCCGAATATCCGAAATCCGCCCCCATACGCTGTGCCCGGTGGGTGCGGTGGCAAAGCCAATAAAGGCGATGCGCACCCGAGAACGCGTATCCCCCGGCCATGCCTCGGCATAAAGCGCCGCTAAATCCACCGTTTCCTGCCACCATTGGTTCGTATTTTCTGCTCCACCGCGCACCGTATAGTGTGGCGCCGGTGCCACCATAGCGGCGTCCTGGGTCAGGGGCGGGGTGATAAAATGACCCCGCCTGAGGGCGCTGGCGCCCCAAACCAGCGTCAGGGCCCGGTCGTGGGCCGGCAGGGGCGAGACATCTTCATCCCCGGGCTTGAACAGCCACGCCAGCAAACCTTCGTCATCGTTGTCGTTGCTGGAAAACCCGACCACCACGCGCAACGGGTGAATGCCGCTGTCCGTGCTTTCAAGGTTCCATCGCCAATCAAGATAGGGTGTTGCCAGCAGGTGGGCTGCAACCTTGCGCACCGCGACCAGGCTTTGCGGCCCCGCGTTGACGGCCAATACCGGTACCGGCCCACCAATATAAAGACCAACCTGGTTACGGGCATTGCCCACCACCACCCAGTCGCTGCTTTCGTCATTGAGGTCAAATCCAGCATCGGGGCCCAGCACCGTCATTTGGCCTTCCGGTGTGGGCTGGGCAATCCGGGTCTCGGTGCACGCGACCATCACCAATGCCAACAGCACACCGGTTGTGAAAGGCGCCATGCGCATCAATTCGCTTTCGCTTGCTCGATGATGTCCAGCGCCTGGAATTCGGCTTTTGAGCCTTTGGGCAGGTCTTTCAAGGCACGCCTTGCCAGGCGGTCGGCTTCGCTTTTGCGGCCCTTGCGCAGTTCGGCTTCGGCCAGCGCCAGCGAGCTCATGGCCATATCACCTTTTCGCCCATAGGCAATGCCCAGCTGGCGCCAGGTAAAGGCCGATTGTGGGCTGGCCGCAAGCGCCGTGCGGAAATGGCCGATGGCATCATCCAAAAGTGCCGGGTCGCCCATTTCCAGCTCCACACGCCCCAGTTCTCTGGCAATCAGTTCTTCGCTCGGGGCCAGCTCAAGGGCGCGCCGGTATGCCGCCATGGATTCCGCCGGGCGGGCATTTTCGAACAACATTTGCCCTTTCAATTCGTACAGGTAGGGATCGGCCGGGTTTTCAGCAATCAGGCCGTCGATTATGGGCAGCGCATTGTTCATGTCGGGTTTGCGGTAATAAGCAATAGCGCGGGAGTAGCGTGCAGCAAAGGAACGATCGCTTTGCGGGTAACGACGCATAACGGTATCAAACGGCTTATCAAAGGCGTAAAGCTTGGCAATCATGCGTTCAAAGCGCAGCTGTTCTTGTTGGTCGGGAACCTTGGCTGAATGGATGGATTTTTCAACATGGGCGCGCATGGTTTCAATGCGCTCACGGCTTAACGGGTGGGTTTGCAGGTATGGGTCTTGGTATTGTGATGACAGTAATTCCTGGTCTTCAAGTTTTTCGAGAAACTTCATCAACGGCGCGGATGACCGACCGGTGGAATCCATCAGGTGCAATGCCGCCTGGTCTGCGGCTGATTCCTGGGTGCGTGAATGTTTCAGGAACGTCCGCTTTCCAACCTCAGACCCACCAATGATGGCGGCCTTGCCAACATCGCTTCTTCCGCTACCGATAGCGGCCAGCACGCCAAGGATGGAGGTGATGGTCGCAAGCTTGGAGGCTTCTTCCATTGCGATGCGGGTACGGATCAGGTGGCCACCCTGAATATGGCCCGTTTCGTGTGCAATAACACCGCGCAGGGTGTCGGGGCTTTCACTCTTCAAAATAAGCCCGGTAAAGAGGAATATATTTTTTCCCCCAGCGACAAACGCGTTCAACGCCTTATCCTGAACCAGAACAATATGCACGCTCGAGGGCGCCAGCCCCGCCGCCTGGAACAGTGGCGCAGCAAGCGCACTAATGGTATTTTCGATTTCGGCGTCGCGAATGAAATTAAGACTGCCCAGTTGTGCTTTGGGCGCGCCGCCAGGAACCGCCAGCATGGCGATGGTGCCCAACGTCAGAAGGGCGCCCCGAAACCAGCGACTAAACACGGAAGACAAAGAATTCATTATGAACCTTAACCATAACCATAAGGGTAGCCAGAAAGGTAGAGGCACGCCCCGTTGGCGTCAAATCAGGACTTCCCGACCAACGAACCGGTGGACACCATGACCCTTAAAGCAGCCAAACGTGGCGCCATTAAGCCCTTTATTGTGATGGACGTTATGCGTGCTGCCAATGCGCGCCAGGGCGAAGGGGCCGATGTTGTGCATATGGAAGTCGGCCAGCCCTCGACCTCGGCGCCCGAGGGTGTGTTGAAAGCCGCCGAGGCAGCGCTCAGGGCTGACCTGCTGGGCTATAAGGACGCCCTTGGCGTACCGGCGTTGCGTGAGCGTATTGCTGCCCATTACCAAAGTGCCTACGGCGTAAAGGTGGAAGCAGATCAAGTCTGCATCACAACCGGGTCGTCGGGCGGGTTTGTCCTGTCTTTTCTGGCGGCGTTTGACGCCGGTGACCGCGTGGCACTGGCCAGCCCCGGTTATCCTGCCTATCGCAATATCCTCACCGCGCTGGATATTGAAACGGTCAATATCGAAACCGGGCCCGAGACCGACTTTCAGCCGACACCGGCATTACTCGATGCGGCTGAAGGCATCATCGACGGCTTGATTATCGCCAGTCCATCCAACCCTACCGGCACCATGATTGAAGCATCGGGGCTAAAGGCGCTGGCTGATTATTGCCGCGAAAAAGGCATTCGCGTTATTTCGGACGAGATTTACCACGGCATCACCTATGAGGCAGATGCCGAAACCATGGCAAAGTTTGATTCCGAGTGTTTTGTCATCAACAGTTTCTCTAAATATTACTCCATGACCGGCTGGCGGCTGGGCTGGACGGTGTTTCCAAAATCGCTTTCGCGGTCCATTGAATGTCTTGCCCAGAACCTTTTTATTTCGGCACCCGCCCTGTCGCAACTGGCCGCAGAGGCAGCGTTCGATTGCAAGGATGAGCTGGACGCTAACGTGGTGCGCTATAAGACCAACCGCGATTTATTGTTGAGTGAGCTGCCAAAGGCCGGTTTTGACAAGTTGAGCCATGCCGCCGGTGCGTTTTATATTTATGCCGATGTTTCCGCTATGACGGATGACAGCAACGCATTTTGTCAGCGCATTTTGGCGGAAACCGGCGTTGCCATAACTCCGGGCCTGGATTTTGACCCCGAACGGGGCAACCATTTTATTCGTTTCTCGTTTTCCGGCTCGACTGAATCCATGACTGAAGCAGCCCGGCGCCTTATTGAATGGCGAGCGCGCGAAAACCGTTAAAGCGAGGCGCAAAAAAACCGCCCCCAAACCGGGAGCGGTTTCTTTATTTTTTTAAATTTTCAGGCGCTGCCTGACTGCCACCAGCCTCTGCGTTTGGGCTTGGTTTCTTCACTGGGCGGTGGCGCCTCGGCAACCACCTTGACGACCGGCTCAGCAGCCGCTTCGGCGGCCACCTTGGTTTTTACCTTGGTTTTTACCTTGGTCTTGGTTTTTGCCTTGGTCCTGGTTTTGGCTGCTGCCGTTTTCTTTTTTGCCGCAGGCGCCTTCTTTGCTGCCGCCTTTTTGCGGGCGGGTTTTTCTTCTGCTTTTTCTTCGGCTTTTTCTTCAGGCTTGGCTTCGGAAGGTTCTTTGGAATCTGCCTTTTCTGCGCTCACCGTTTCAGGTGCCGTTTCGGGTTTATCGACAACGGCTTCGCCCTCAGGGCCTTGATTGCCAGGCTTGCGGCGCCTGCGTCCGCCACGTGAACGCCGGCGGCGCTTGGGCCGCTCTTCGCCGTCTTCTGCTACCGGGCTGTCGTCCCTTGGTGCCGGGGCGGCGTCCTTGCTTTCCGTTTCGCTATCATCGTTGGCGGTGCTATCGGTTTCGTTGGATTCTCCTTCACCACGCTTGCGCCCACCACGCCGACGGCGGCGCTTGCGTTTTGCGCTGTCGTCCATGGCGGCTTCATCGGTGCGGGTGGCAACCATTTCGGAGATGACTTCTCCACCCGGGTTTTTGGTGCGCTCCAGGCGCAGGTCCGGTGGCACCAGTGAATCGTCGTTTACCAATATGATGGCAAACTGATATTTCGCTTCCAGTTCCGCCAGCGCTTCGCGTTTTTGGTTGAGAATATAAAGCGCAACCGCCGTTGGCACATGGACCGTAATTTCGCTGGCGCGCCGGGCGGCGCCCTCTTCTTCTATGGCACGCAGCACCACCAGCGCCGTCGAATCGGTGGAGCGGCGTATCCCGGTTCCGGCACAGTAGGGGCAGGGCTCGGAGCTGGTTTCAATAAGGCTGGGGCGCATGCGCTGGCGTGACATTTCCAGCAAACCGAAGGCGCTGATTCGCCCGACCTGGATGCGCGCGCGGTCGTGTTTCAACGAATCCTTCATTTTGCGCTCAACCTGGATGTTGTTGCGGTTGTAATCCATGTCGATGAAGTCAATGACGATCAGCCCTGCAAGGTCACGCAGGCGTAGCTGGCGGGCAACTTCGGCGGCGGCTTCAAGGTTTGTTTTAAGGGCCGTTTCCTCAATGTTGCGTTCTTTGGTGGCGCGGCCCGAGTTGACATCAATAGACACCAGCGCTTCGGTCGGGTTGATAACGATATAGCCACCGGAGGGCAGGTTGACGATCGGGTTATGCACAGCGTCAAGCTGGTCTTCGATGCCGAAGTGGCGAAAAATAGAAACCTCGCTGTCTTTGTATTGCTTGATCTTGCGGGCGTGGCTGGGGATAAGGATTTTCATGAAATCCTTGGCCGCACGATAAGCCTCGTCGCCCTCAATCACCACATCGTCAATATCGCGTGAATAAAGATCACGCAGGGTTCTGCGAACCACATCACCTTCTTCATGCACCAGCGTTGGCGCCGTGGATTTCAGCGTGGTATCGCGGATTCCATTCCACAGCTTCTCCAGGTTTTCAAAGTCTCGCTTGATGTCGGCTTTGGTGCGCCCGATACCGGCCGTGCGCAGAATGATGGCCATACCATCGGGAACCTTAAGGTCATTCAAAATGGTTTTAAGCTGCTTGCGGTCTTTGCTGTTGGTGATCTTGCGCGAAATTCCGCCACCGCGCGCGGTGTTGGGCATCAATACGCAATAGCGTCCGGCAAGCGAAAGGTATGTGGTCAGCGCAGCACCCTTGTTGCCGCGTTCTTCCTTGACCACCTGCACCAGGATAACCTGGCGGCGCTTGATAACTTCTTGAATTTTGTACTGACGGAAATCAGGCGTTGAGCGGCGGGTGGGAACATCGTCGGTTTCGTCACCGCCAATTTCCTCAACGCCCTTGACGCGCTTTTCGCCGTTTTTGTTTTTGCCGTTTTCTTCGCCAGCGTCGGCGGCATCTTCAGCCTGTTCGGCTTGCGTGTCATCGTCGTCGATTTCGGCTTCCTTGGCATCGTCCTTGGCGCCATCATCAACGTCATTGTCGTCATCTACAGACGACTCGTCTTCTTCAACGGCCTTGGTTTCTTTTGTTTCTACGGCCTCTTCGCGGGCGCGCAGCTCTTTTTCCCGTGCTTTGGCCTCGGCCTCGGCAAGGGCTTCGCGGTCGGCGACCGGAATTTGGTAGTAGTCGGGATGGATTTCGCTAAAAGCGAGAAACCCGTGACGGTTTCCGCCATAGTCGACAAAAGCCGCCTGCAGGGAAGGCTCAACGCGAACCACCTTGGCAAGATAGATATTGCCTTTTAACTGCTTGCGGGACGCAACCTCGACATCAAAGTCTTCGAGCTGGTTGCCGTCGAGAACCACGACCCGGGTTTCCTCCGGGTGGGCGGCGTCGATTAACATACGTTTGTTTGACATGGTCTTTTAAACTCCAAAAGCATTCCCGCCCGGACCCGCTTATGGTCCGTCGCCGGGGTGCTGTGTTATTTGCCGTATAATTTGAAAGCGTGCGCACGCGCAAAAAACCCTCATCACCTGAAACGGCGATGGGTAAGTTCGTTAATGCTGTGCGCGCGGTTGTGGCCGGCATGTGTGTAACCTCTTGGCAACACAATAAAACGTAAACCCCGAACCCAAGCAGGCGCATATACATGCAAAGCCTGAGGCCGCGATTATTTCTTCATACCGGATGGTTAGGGTGGGCGGCGTCCGGCCGGACGCAAAACCTTCAGTAACCGATGGAAACCCTAGAACTATCTGGTTTCCCTACGCTTCCTGGCCAGCGATCGCTATATCCACAAGCCAAACCTTCCGATGGGCATTAACATAACGGTAGGAAAATGATTCGACAATCATCTTATTGATTTTCCTGCCCTTGGCCGGGGTGTAAAAGGCCCTTAAAATTTAAGGGCTCTGGCTGCCTTTGCCGGGCCCTGATGGCTACGGGAGGGGACACGAATGGCTTATTTAGGCCATTTTTAGCCCTTATAACTGTTGCCCAGTGAGGCCAGAGACGAATGATGCGCCTGATTTCAATTTTCCCGATGGCTCAAATGGCCTCCCGGATGGCCAGAACGACTTATTATTGGGCCGTTTTGGGCCTTGGCACCTTGGTGGCGTCTGTTGCACCAGCGGGAATCCCCAGCGCCCAGGCGCAGGGCACCCAGGGCCTGCCCGTGGTCAGTGATGTGCGCATCGGCCTGCACGAAGACCGCACCCGCGTGGTGCTGGACCTCAGCCACAAGGTCAAGTTTTCAGTGTTTACGTTACCCGCGCCCTATCGGGTGGTGGTCAACCTTCCCGAGGTTAAATGGGCACTGCCGGCCCATGGCCTGCCCGAGAACAAGGGCCTGATGGCGCGTTTTCGCTTCGGCCTGTTCACGCCCGGCACCTCGCGCATGGTGATCGACGCCAGGGGGCCGTTGACCGTGGCCAAGGCGTTTTTGCTCGACACCATCGATGGTAAAAGTCATCGCCTGGTCCTGGATCTGGTCAAGGCCAGCGAAACGGCATTTCTTGAAGACATGGCCCGCCAAAAGGCGAACCGGCCCAAAGCCACGACATCGTCCGCGCCGACTGAGGCGTCCATACCGGTGCCGATGCGCAAGCCATCGCCATCGGGCAAGCGTGTCATCGCCATTGACCCTGGTCACGGCGGGGTTGATCCCGGCACCGTCAGTCGCTCGGGCACCTACGAAAAGCACATCACTCTGGCCATCGCGCGCGATATAAAAAAGGAACTGGAAGCCACCGGCAAGTTCAAGGTCGTGTTGTCCCGCGAGCGTGATATCTTTTTGCGCTTGCGCGGCCGGGTTCAGCGCGCCCGTGCCGCAGGGGCGGAGCTGTTTATTTCCATGCATGCCGATTCCATCAAGAACCCGAAAACGCGTGGGCTGTCTGTCTATACATTGTCCGAGAAAGCGTCGGATAAAGAAGCCGCCGCCTTGGCCGAGAAAGAAAACAAGGCCGATTTGATTGCCGGTCTCGACCTATCAACGGAAAATACAGAGGTCAGCAATATCCTGATTGACCTGGCGCAACGCGAAAGTATGAACCGTTCTGCGAAATTTGCTCAAGGACTGGTCAGCGAACTGAAGCGCGAGGTCAAGCTGTTGCGCAACACGCACCGCTTTGCCGGCTTTGCCGTGCTGAAGGCGCCGGATATGCCCTCGGTTTTGATCGAAACGGGCTTCCTTTCCAACAAGCAAGACGAGCGCAACTTGTTGAGCCGCAAATACCGGTCCAAGCTGGCGCGGGCCATTGCGCGCGGCGTGGGGCGTTACTTCGAAACCGCCCAAGAGGCGCAAATCCGCTAAGGGCGCTGGTTTGCGGGGTTTTAATGCCTACATACAAAGGCGCCAGCCAAGCGAGGCCTTTTCCGGGACATATTTCTCGTTTATGGGTGTGCCACTAATGAGCCTGCGGGCGAGTATGGATTAACCAAGATGCGGCTGTTTCGAGTTTTTTTAACCCTGGTCGGACTGTTGTTTCTGCTGGCCATTATTGGCGCCGGCGGGGCGGGGTATGCGTTCTGGAGTTTTGGTCGCGACCTGCCTGATTACCAGCAGCTTGCCGATTACGAACCCCCGGTCATGACCCGCGTTCATGCCGGTGATGGGCGCCTTTTGGCAGAGTACGCGGTTGAAAAACGCGTGTTCGTTCCCATTCGCGCCATACCGAAACGCATCATCAATGCCGTTCTGGCTGCCGAGGATAAAAACTTTTATTCTCACGTCGGCGTTGATTTTATTTCCGTTTTGCGCGCCGTTGTCATCAATGTCCGCAATTTCGGAAAGGGCAAGCGCCCGGTTGGCGCCTCGACCATTACGCAACAGGTGGCAAAAAACTTCTTGCTGACCAATGAAGTTTCCATTGAACGCAAGGCCAAGGAAGCTATTCTTGCTTTTCGCATCGAACGTGCCTTCAGCAAGGATCGCATTCTCGAACTTTATATGAATGAGATTTATCTCGGTCAGGGTTCATACGGTGTTGCCGCGGCGGCGTTGAATTACTTCAACAAGCCGCTCATCGACTTATCCATTGCCGAAGCCGCTTATCTGGCGGCATTGCCTAAGGCACCCAACAACTACCACCCGACGCGCTTTCCCGAAGCCGCGCGCGAACGCCGCGACTGGGTTATCGGGCGCATGGTCGAAGAAGGACACATCACAACCGCAGAGGCCGCGGAAGCTCGTGAAGCAGAATTGATAACACGCCGCCGCGACCCGACGCAGTTTGTACGAGCCGATGATTTTGCCGAGGAAACAAGGCGCGAACTGGCTGATCGTTTCGGCGAGAACGGTTTGTATAAAGGTGGCATGTCGGTTCACACCACCTTGAACCCAAGGATGCAGGAAATTGCCGAACGCGCCTTGCGTGGCGGCTTGATCAGCTATGATCGCCGCCATGGTTGGCGCGGCCCGGTGGCGCGGGCTGACCTTGCCAAAGGCCCGGCTGCGGCCCTGGCCAACATGGAGCCTCCCAAGGGCGCCGGTTCGTGGTTGCTGGGTGTGGTCACGGTGACGGCCGAAAACGATGCCCGCCTTTACATCAAGGGTGGCAGTTTCGGCACCATTCCGTTGCGTGAAATGAAGTGGGCCAGGCCGTGGCTTAAGGGCGAGTTCCTTGGCCCCGTGGTGCATAAAACAAGCGATGTGGTGAAGCCCGGCGACGTGGTGCTGGTGGAACCGGTGGAAAGTTACACCACTGGTGAGGGCGAAAGCGCCAAGACCGTCGTTTACCCGGCGGGAACGGTTGCGCTTCGCCAGATTCCGGAAATACAGGGCGCCCTGGTGGCGCTTAACCCGCATACCGGGCGCGTGCTGGCCATGGTCGGTGGTTTTGATTACGCCATGAGCCAGTTCAACCGCGCCACCCAGGCGATGCGTCAACCCGGTTCGGCGTTCAAGCCGTTTGTCTATCTGTCGGCACTGGATTCCGGCTTTACGCCATCGACGCTTATTTTGGACGCACCGTTCGTTATCGACCAGGGGCCGGGCCTGCCCAAGTGGCGGCCGGCAAACTACACCAACAGGTTTTACGGCCCATCGACCATGCGCCTCGGTATTGAAAAATCACGCAACCTGATGACCGTTCGCCTGGCCCAAACGGTGGGCATGGACCGTATATCCGAATATTCGGAACGCTTTGGCATTACAGATAACCTACCCAAGCAACTATCCATGGCTCTGGGGGCGGGGGAAACCACTTTGCTGCGGCTGACGTCTGCTTATGCGATGTTAGTCAATGGCGGAAAGAAAATCCGCCCGACTTTTATCGACCGCATCCAGAACCGAGACGGACACACCATTTACCGCCACGACCAGCGCCCGTGTAAAGACTGCACCGTTGTTGCGTGGACCGGCCAACCGGTTCCGGAAGTGCCCGATACCCGCGCCGAGGTCACCGACCCGGCCAGCGCCTACCAGATGGTATCCATGCTCGAAGGTGTGGTGCAGCGAGGTACTGGCAGGCGGGTGAAAACCATTGGCAAACCCCTGGCCGGCAAAACTGGCACCACTAATGATGCGCTCGATGCGTGGTTCCTCGGTTTCTCGCCTGATCTTGCGGTTGGCGTGTTTACCGGCTTTGACGAACCGCGCTCGCTCGGCCCCCGCGAGCAGGGTGCTTCGGTGGCATCGCCCATTTTCCGCGATTTCACCGCCGAGGTGCTGAAGGACGCGCCGCCGACACCGTTTCG
The DNA here is from genome assembly GCA_965602455.1 of uncultured Thalassospiraceae bacterium. Classification (GTDB taxonomy): domain Bacteria; phylum Pseudomonadota; class Alphaproteobacteria; order Rhodospirillales; family Magnetovibrionaceae; genus CBFCYL01. The sequence continues at coordinate 13,967 of CBFCYL010000026.1, forward strand.
TATTCCGCCGGGTATCCGCCTAGTGCGGGTCAATGCGACCACTGGCCTACCGGCGAAAGCGGGTGAAAAGAACATTATCTGGGAAGCTTTCAAGCCCGGCACCATACCCACAGCACAAACCCGTGTACTGGGCGCAACCGAGAACGCCGCCGGCACGCCCGCTGTTGGCACCGGGGGCCTTTATTGATTGCTGCTTGAGCTTACGCCCTCTTTTGGTTAAAAACGCCCAACCTTAAAGTTATCGACCGGGAACAACATTATGCGCGCCGAAACCGAAGCCGCCACCCAAGCCATCAAGCAGTCGCTGGAACTGCTGAGGAGGCATCTTTGACTACGATCAGGCACGTCTTCGTTTGGACGAGTTGAACACGCTCGCCGAAGACCCCGATTTATGGAACGACAGCACCAAGGCGCAGGCGTTAATGCAGGAACGCACGCGTCTGGAGACTGCGATCAAGGAAGTTGATGGCCTGGCGCAGGAGCTGGCCGATAATGTTGAGCTGATAGAGATGGGCGAGACCGAAGGCGATGAGGCCATCATTGCCGAAGCCGAAGCCGCTATAGAGCTTGCCCGACAGCGTGGCGCCAAGGCGGAACTGTTAACCCTGCTTTCCGGCGAAGCCGACGCCAACAACTGTTACCTTGAAGTTCACGCCGGTGCCGGTGGCACGGAAGCTCAGGACTGGGCTGAAATGTTGACGCGTATGTATGTGCGCTGGGCCGAAGCGCATGATTGTTCGGTCGACTGGCTGGAAGAAAGCGCGGGCGAGGAAGCGGGCATTAAATCTGCGACCCTCAAGATAACGGGGCATAATGCCTATGGATGGCTGAAAACCGAAAGCGGTGTGCACCGCCTGGTGCGTATTTCGCCCTATGATTCATCCGCCCGGCGCCACACTTCCTTCACTTCTGTTGGGGTATTTCCAGAGATAGACGACGATATTGAAATCGAGATTCTGGACAAGGATTTGCGCATCGATACTTACCGTGCATCCGGCGCCGGTGGCCAGCACGTTAACAAGACCGACAGCGCCATCCGCATTACCCATCTTGCGACTGGTATCGTGGTGCAATGCCAGAACGACCGTTCGCAACACAAGAACCGCGCGAGCGCCATGAAAATGATGAAAGCGCGCCTGTATGAAGCCGAATTGCAAAAACGCGAAGAAGCCGCCCAGGCCGAGCACGACGCCAAAACCGATATCGGTTGGGGCCACCAGATCCGCTCATATGTTTTGCAGCCCTATCAGATGGTCAAGGACCTGCGCACCAGCGTGGAAACATCTAACACCGGTGCGGTGTTGGATGGCGACCTTGATCAATTCATGGAGGCTGCACTGGCGGCGCGCGTGAAGGGCTCAGGGCAGGAATAAGCCCTCGCAGCTCAGCGCACGAGGATATCCTTGAACAACACCGTGATAATGCGTTCCGGTTCTATGACGTCATTGATGAGGTCAACCATCTCGGCGCGCAATTTGTTGGTGCCAACCTCGCCAGAAATTTCCTCAACGGTTACCGTTCTCAGATGCACCTGAATAGCATCGCGAATTTTGGTTTCGCGTTCCAGAAGTAATGCCCGGTTGGCTTCGCCGACAAGTTCGACCGTAAGGGTAAAGCGAATGAAGGGCCGCTTGCGTTTGCGGGTGGGCTTCAGGTCGACCACCATATTTTGCAGGTCCTGAAATACGGAAGCCTCCGGCAGTTCAAGGCTTGCCGAAGGGGAGGCAGTAAACGCTTTCTGGGCTTGTGAGAAATAACCGGTGGAAACATAAAGCCAGATCATAATGACCGCCATGACCGCAAAAACGATACCGGCAATAATCAGCTTTATATGCCGCAGGACGGGCTCAAGCTTGACCATCAGTTTGTCGATGGCTGAGGGCAGTGAGGCATCTTCATCCAATGCTTCCTCAGCATCCAATGCTTCATCTGCGGGTGTTTCCGGTGCTGCTTCGGGCGGCTTGTCCGGGGTTTCTGCTGCGCTCATGGGGTGGGTTCCGGTTATTAAATCTGCGTTCGGCTGTGGCCATCATGCATGATAATGGCAAGGCAGGCCATACGGACGTTCATGGTGGTGGGTCGTAATAGGCTTTGCCCATACCAGCGCGAGCACGGCGGTCGTGGTCAAATGGTGGCTTGAGCCTGCCCTTGAAACGCTGGCCAATCAGGGCGCGAAAGTGCGCCACCGGTTCAAGCCCGCGGGTCTTGCAACCGTGCTCAAACCACCGGACCCCGGCGGCGACATGGTCAATTTCCTCATTGGCGATTTGATCCATGATGGCGGCTGTTTTTTCATCACCGTTCTGGCGCAGCCTTTCGGCGGCGCCAGGCGCGGTGTCCAGGCCACGGGCTTCGAGCACCATGGGCACCAATGCCAGGCGCGTCAGCAGGTCATCGGTGGTGTCTGCGGCCATTTCCCAAAGGCTGTCATGGGCTGCAAGGTCGCCGTATTCGCCCCCCAGTTCGCCCAGGCGCTGCGCCAACATCTGGAAATGGCGAGCCTCATCGGCCGCCACCTCGACCCAGTCATCATAAAAGGCCCTGGGCATTTCATTGCTGCCGACAAACCTTGCCAGCACATCCCATGCCAGATCTATGGCGCCCGATTCAATATGCGCGATGGCGTGCACCAGCGCGCGCCGTCCCGTCTCGCCGCCGGTGGAACGGCGCGGCATATCGCGGGGCCGTTTCAGTTCGGGTCGTAACGGACGCGCCGGATGGTCCGGCAATGCGCTATGACCAATTTCAGATATGGCACCCGAGCGCCATGCCCCGACAAAGTCATGAGTCAGATCGGCCTTGGCGTCGGCATCGGGTTCAGTGAGCACGCGCAATGCGGCTTCGCACAAGGTTGCGGGCAGGGCTGGTTCAGTCGTCATTGATATTTTCAAGCGGTGGTTCAATTTCAAGCGCCGTGCGTGCGGCGTCTGCCGGGCGTTCGATCAGGGCCTCATAGGTTTCCAGCACCCAGGCGGCGGTGCTTTTCATTTTTGCTTCCAGCGCCGCCATGTTTTCAACCCCGGTGGCCTGGCAAAATACACGTTCCAGGTCTTGTGAAAGGCGGTATTCGCGCCGTTTGCGTTGGTCATAAACCGTGGTCAGGCGCACCAGCCCTTGCACGGTTTGCCAAAGATCAAGCGCCGCGACCAGGTCATTTGATGTTTTGGCGTCCAGCACACCCGCCTCGCCCAGGTTAACCAGGGTTTGGCGCGTGGAAGGGCTGAGAATGTCCGGTTTGTCATGGGCGTTGGCCAGCGTCAGGTATTGGGCGATGAATTCGACATCCACCAATCCGCCGCGGTAATGCTTGATGGCCCATGGTGTTTCGGTGCGATGCGTCTGGTCGATGCGTTGGCGCATGTCGGCAACATCGACAACCAGTTGACCCAGGTCGCGCTGGCGCATCAGTTGGCCGCGGATGACGGATTCTACTTTCTGGCAAAGCACATCCGGGCCTGAAACCGCCCGTGCACGGCACAGCGCCATGTGCTCCCACGTCCACGCATTTTCGTTTTGGTAGGTTTCAAACCCGGCGACCGAGGTGGCAATGGGCCCGGACGCGCCCGATGGCCTGAGCCGCATATCAACCTCATACAAGGAACCTTCGGCGGTGGGCGCGGAAAGAGCGTTGATTAACCGTTGGCTGAGACGTGCGTAATACTGGCTGACGGCCAATGGTTTCGGCCCGTCCGATTGATCCACGCCCTTGTCGCAATCGTAAATGAAAATGAGGTCAAGGTCTGACGTCGGTGTTTTTTCCCGCCCGCCAAACTTGCCGAACGCCACCACCGTTAGCTCGCCCTTGGTGATGTTGCCGTGGACAGCGGAAAATTCCGCTTCGATGCGCGGCTGCAGCGCCCGGATCAACACTTCGGCGACATTGGAAAGGGCGCGTTGTGAGCTGTGCTCATCAAGGGTTCCGCGCAAGACGCCAACGCCGATCTGGAATTTTCGATCCTTGCCCCAGCGCCGTGTGATATCAAGCGTGTCTTCCATGCAGGTCGCTTCGGCCAGCACCTTGTTCAGGTCTTCGGTCATGGCATCGGCATCGGGCGGCGCATCGAAAAAATCGGCGCTAAGTACGCCGTCCAGCAAGCGTGCCTTTTGTGACAAATGCTCGGCCAGCCTTGGCGCGGTGCCCATGATGGTGGCGAGCAGGTCCAGCAGTTGCGGGTTGACCTGGAACATGGAAAAGAGCTGCACACCCGCTGGCAGCTTGGCGAGAAAACTGTCAAAACGCATAAACGCGGCGTCCGGTTCCGTGGTTGCGCCAAAAGCCTTTAATATAACCGGCATCAGCGCGGTCAGCAGTTGACGCCCTCGCGTCGAGCGTGTCGAGCGATAGCGACCGTGGTGCCAGCCACGTATCGTTGAATCCACGGCTTGTGCATTGTCAAAACCCAGCCCTTGAAGGGTTTTCAGGGTCTCGGGGTCGCTTTCACCGCCGGTAAACACAAGGTTACCCGCAAAGCCTTCGGGTTCCGCGCCAAGGGATGGCGAATCGTCAAACAAGTCGCCATACAGCCCCTCGACCGTTTTAAGCACCTCAAGTATTTCCCGGCCAAACGCATCTGCATTATCAAAACCGAGAAAGATGGCAATGTTGTTCAGCTCCTCATCATTGTCGGGCAATTCATGGGTCTGCTCGTCGTTGAGCATTTGCAACCGATGCTCAACCCGGCGCAGGAATTGATAGCACCGGATAAGGGTTTCGGCATCGGCGAGTTTGATGTGGCCAGCCTCGCTAAGCATCAGCAGGGAATGTTGCGTCGGTACTGTGCGCAAGTTGGGGTCACGTCCACCCCAAATCAGCTGTTGGGTCTGGGCGTAAAATTCAATTTCCCGGATTCCGCCACGCCCCAGCTTAACGTTATGGCCCTTAAGCTTAATGGTATTGCTGCCGCGGTGCGCGTTAATCTGGCGCTTGATGGAATGAATGTCTTCGATGGCGGCAAAGTCGAGGCTTTTTCGCCAGATGAAAGGCTTGAGGCATGCAAGAAAATCCTTTCCCGCAGCAACATCACCGGCAATGGGCCGCGCCTTGATCATGGCGGCGCGTTCCCAGTTCTGGCCGATGGATTCATAATACGTTTCAGCGGCAAAAGTGGAAATTGCCGGTGGTGTTGAGCCGGGGTCCGGACGCAGGCGAAGGTCGGTTCGGAACACGTATCCGTCCGCTGTGCGGTCTTCGAGAATACTGACCATTCTTCTGGCCAGCCGAACGAAATGGTTTTGCAGGCCGTCCGGGTCTTCAGTTTTGATGCGATCAGGATCAAACAGGATAATGAGGTCAATATCGCTGGAATAATTCAGTTCACGCCCGCCCAATTTTCCCAGCGCCAGTATGACCAGCCCGGAATCCTTTTCAGAATTATCGGGGTGGTTGAGGGTGAAGGCATTATTTTTGGCAAGATCGTTCAACAGGAAACGCGCCGTGGCGGCCACGGCGGCGTCGGCAAAATCGCTCAGGCAACCGGTCACCTGATTGAGCGACCATATCGCGGCAATGTCGGCAACGGCCGTTAATAACTGGACCTGGCGTTTGCAGCGCCGCAAGTGGGCTTTCAGGTCAGCTTCACCAAGGCCCACGGCCTTTTCCCCGGTGGCGGCGAGAACCTTGTCGCGCATGGCATCTGGCCCGTGCTCGACAAGGGCGGCTGTGAAATCGGGCTCCGCAAGGACACACCGCGTTAAAAACGGGCTGTTTCCGAATATGGCATCCAGTAACGCCCGGGTTCCCGGGTTTTCGCTCAAAGCGTGCACAAAGGCCTCACCCGCCGCCTCACCCGCCGCTTTACCCGCCAATGTCTCGCCCAGGCGCTGCCAGCCCGTGGCCGCACGCCGGGTATCGGCAGCGGCGGGGATAGGCTTGGGATTAAAGGTAAAAAAGGGCATATTGGGATTGTCCTGTGTTGCCGGTAGCCCGTGGGGGCCACATGCAGGATGCCCTGCAAGGAAGGGGGAAGTCCACTGTTCATCAGACACACCATCAGGGCCGTTATGCAGATTTTCGGCGGGCTGGGCGTCGGCCTGTTCATTGCCATCCTGTTGACGGCGTGGCGGTTAAGTTCCGGCCCTGTGTCGCTGGCGTTCCTGACCCCCTATCTGGAAGCAGCAGTAAACGATGTGCAGGAAAGCGAAACCCGCATCACCATCGATGACACCATTCTGACCTGGGCGGGGTGGAAGCGGACGCTGGATATTCGGGTCATCAATGCCCGAACGTTCTCGAAAAGTGGTGACGAGATAGCCACCTTTCCGCAAATCTCGGTTTCGCTCAGCGCCAAGGCATTGCTGAGGGGTACGATCGCGCCGCGCAGTATTGAGTTTTTTGGCCCCGCGCTTTTAATGGTGCGCTACGGCGATGGAAATTACGACTTAGGGATTGATAGCTCCGCCGAAGGTTCTGCCGGCATGATTGAACAATTGCTGGCCGTGCTGTTGTTGGAACCTGATTCCGACCAACCCATGAGCTATCTCTCGCGCATCAGTGTCGTTGCGGCGGAGGTTACTTATATTGACAATGCCCTGGGCGTTACCTGGCACGCCCCGGTAGCCGATGCGCAGGTGCGACGTCTGGCCACGGGCCTGCACGCCGAACTGAACCTTGACCTTGACGTTGGCGGTGAACTTGCCGAAGTTTCCATTTTGGGCGAATTCGATAAAAGCGCCGAACGTATGGACTTTGGCATTACCGTCGACAAAATAAATCCTGCGCGTTTCGCCACCCTGAGCAATGAACTGGAGTCCCTTTCAGCATTGGATATACCCATATCTGGAACGTTCACCGTGAGCGTGACATCCGGTGGCAAAGTTGAAGGTGTTGGCTTCAACCTGGAAGGCGATGAAGGTTACTTTTCGTTTCCGGTGCCGATGGCTTCCAAAATGGGCCTTTTGGGTTGGGCACAACGCCTCAGCGTGGATAAGTTCAAAGCAGCGGGACGCTTTGAAGGCGATAGCAAGAGCCTGACGCTCGATAACCTTGATGTGCATTTAGCCAAGGGTGGCGCGCTTTACCTGCCTCGCCCTATGGACTACGCCCTGCCGGTTGTTGGTTTTAATGCCAAAGGAAAATATTTGGGCGGTGACAACCGCCTGGAACTGGAACGCCTGGAACTTGACCTGAACGGGCCCAAGGCAACCATACAGGCCAACATCACCGGTCTCGCTTCTATGGCCTCGGTCGCCACGATCGCAACGGCCACCACGACGCCAGAAGCCCCACAGGCCCCAGAACCCGGTGCGGCGCCAAGTTTGTCGGTCCAGCTTTCCGGCGCCATTGAAAATGTTGCCATTGATGAGCTTGGCCATTATTGGCCCAAGACCATCGCCCCGCTTCCGCGCGCATGGGCGCTGGAAAACCTGTCCGGGGGTAGGGCAAGCCGCGCCGAAATTGGCGTTGCCCTGGTGTCTGACGCCAGGGGTACACGCATTCAAAGCCTTGAAGGCAAGGTTGCGGCTGAAGGATTGCGGGTCGATTACTTTTCACCCATGCCGCCGGCAACGGGCGTTGCCGGCACGGCGACCTTTGATGCACAACGCTTGGATATCACCTTGCTAAAGGCAAGCCGCGGGCAGGGCCTTTCGCTGAAAAGTGGCAGGCTTTCCTTCCTCGGTCTGGACAAGGTTGATCAGGATGCAGACTTTACCCTTGAGGTTGAAGGCGGGATTCCGGATTTTCTTGAGCTTATCAATAGCGAGCCGTTCAGGTTTGCCGATGATATTGGCATCAAGCCCGGCGATGCAAAGGGCTATGCCATCTCGACGCTTGATCTTAAGTTTCCGCTAAGCCGGGATCTTAACCTTGCCGACATACACGCCACCGCCACCAGCGACCTGACCGGCGCTACGTTTGGAAAAATTTTATTTGAACGCGACCTGACTGATGGCGAATTGAAGCTAACGGCAAACAAGAACTTTCTTACCGTGGTCGGAAAAGCCAGCCTTGGTGGCGTTCCGGTTGTAACAGACTGGGTGCATGATTTATCTGAAGACGCGCTGTTTAAGGATAAATATAAAATTATTGGCGATATAAAAAGCGTCCTTCACCTGCGCGATCTCGGGATTGCCATACCCGATGTGATTGGTCGCTATATTGCCGGCGGCGCACTGGCAAACATCAACTACACCGTGTTTGGTGATGATACGGGCGCGCTGTCCACCCGCATAGACCTTGGGGGTGTCGCCCTCGCAGCCCCTGAGCTGGGTTGGTCAAAGGCCAGGAACGTTCCCGCCTCGGCCGGACTGGAATTGAAGCTGAAGGGTTTAATACCGCTGGAAATTACATCTTTTGATGTAACGGCACCGGGGCTGGTATTGCGCGGTTCAGCCATGTTTCGTGAAAACGGCGACCTTGATGTGCTGACCCTGAAAGAAGCCAAAACGGGGCGCACTTCCGTTTCCGGTTCCCTGGTTCCCTTGGCGGAAGGTTCGTGGGAAGCATCGCTTATCGGCGACAGCTTTGACGCTTCAATCCTGTGGGATGATTTTCTGGGTGTTAGCCGCAAACTTCCCGATAAGGGGATGGATGAAACGGACATCACCCTTACGGTCGCCGCCGATGTTCGCAAGCTTTGGTTGGGGGAAAATCGCGCCATCAGCGATTTTATCGGCACGGTTTATCGGCAAGGAAAGGTATGGAGAAAAATTGATATTGAAGGCCGTGTTGGTGAATCCAGTGCAATGCAGTTACGCCTTAATACGCGCAATAACAATCAACGACAGCTGGAAATACATTCCAACAATGCCGGTGAAAGCCTGCGGGCGCTTAATTTTTATGACAACGTCCTGGGCGGCGACCTGATGTTGAGGGCACAATTTGCCAACATTGAAAAAGATGCCCCCATTGATGGCAGGATTATCGTTCGCGATTACGCGCTTCGCGAGGCACCGGCACTGGCGGAACTGATCGGCGTGCTTTCCATGACCGTTTTGCTGGATGCCCTGAAAGGCGAAGGCCTTAATTTTGATCTTCTCGATTTCCCCTTCACCCTGAAAAAGGGTGTTTTGACCATTAAGGACGCCCGCACATCGGGTCCATCGCTGGGCCTGACCGGTTCGGGAACAGCCGATCTGCGCGGCAAAGCGCTGGACGTGGAAGGCACCGTGGTGCCGGCATACGCTGTGAATGCGGTGCTGGGTAACATTCCCATCATCGGCCCCATGTTAACCGGCCCGGAAAAGGGAAGCGGCATTTTTGCTGCCACCTACACCATGAAAGGGCAGGGCGGTAACGTGAAAATAGACGTTAACCCGCTTTCGGCCCTGGCGCCCGGGTTCATCCGGCGCTTGTTTGGCGATGGCAATGAAGGTGCAAGCAAGCCACCGACGAGAAAACAAAATGAGCCCAAGCTCAAAACGCAATAAATGAAAGGGTGCGTGTTGTCGCCCGGCTTAGCTAGCCTTTAGCAGGGCGTGACGTTTTTTCCCGGCTGAAAGTTTGATGATGCCATCGCTATTGAGGTCCTGCGCCGTGACCGACTGGGTCTCGGATGCGATAGCCACATCGTTAATGCGTGCTCCACCACCCTTGATCAACTTGCGTGCCTCACCGTTGGAACTGCACAACCCAGCCTGCACCATGGCCTTGAAAGCCGGAATGCCGTTTTCCAGATCGACGCGCTTAATATCAACCGTTGGCAGGTCGGCACCAAGCTTTCCTTCCTCGAACGTCTGCCTGGCTGTCTCGGCGGCAGCCTCGGCAGCTTGTTTACCATGCGCCATTTTGGTGGCCTCAAAGGCCAGTACTTTTTTTGCGTCGTTAATCTCCACGCCCTCAAGTTTTTCAAGGCGGGTAATTTCATCCAATGGCAGTTCGGTGAACAGGCGCAGGAAACGCCCGACGTCTCCATCTTCTGTGTTGCGCCAGTATTGCCAGTAATCATAAGGCGCCAACTGTTCAGCGTTTAGCCATACGGCGCCATCAGCGGTTTTTCCCATCTTGGCGCCCGATGCCGTGGTCAATAGCGGCGAGGTCAGGCCAAACAATTCCGCTCCATCGACACGCCTTGCCAACTCAACCCCGTTGACGATGTTGCCCCACTGGTCGGACCCGCCCATTTGTAATTTACAACCGGTGCGCCGCCCCAGCTCGAGGAAATCGTATGCCTGTAAAATCATGTAATTGAATTCGAGAAATGAAAGCGTCTGTTCGCGATCAAGGCGCAACTTAACGCTGTCAAACGTCAGCATTCGGTTGATGGAAAAGTGTGCGCCATAGTCGCGCAGGAATTCGATATAATTAAGGTCTTTCAACCAGTCGGCATTGTTGACCATAACCGCATCGGTGGGGCCATCGCCGAAAGTCAGGAAGCGGGAAAAAATTTCTTTTATAGAGGCCATGTTGGCGTTGATGGCTGCTTCGTCCAATAACTGGCGCGATGCATCCTTGCCCGATGGGTCGCCGACCAGTGTTGTGCCACCACCCATTAAAACAATGGGCTTGTGACCACTTTGCTGCAAAATACGCAACAACATAATTGGTAATAAGGAGCCCACATGCAGGCTGGGTGCCGTGCAATCGAAACCGATATAGGCTGAAACAACACCATCTGTGGCCAGCTTGTCCAACTGTTCGATGTCGGTGCACTGGTGCAGAAACCCGCGTTCGGTCACGGTTTGGATGAAGGCTGATTTATGGGCGCTCATGGGTGCGAACTCATTGATTTTCCGGTCCCCTAGGGGGGTGACTTGCCAGATGTCCTGCTACTTAGCAGAATGCCCCTGGACAAACAACGTTCACACAACGTAACCGCCATTCGTGCCAAAGAAAAGCCACAGAAGGAAAGCAAGCGCATGTCGCCATCAAACGGGCTTTATCTCGCCATCGGCCTGATGAGCGGCACTTCACTGGATGGAATAGACGTTGCCGCCATCCGCACTGATGGCAGCTTCGCGTTGCAAATCGGCCCCGGGCGAACCATCCCTTACCCCGATTCCTTCCGCCAGCGTTTGCGCGCCGTGCTTGGCCCGGGTGGCATGGAGCACCCTGAAATCGCCGCTGTTACCCGCGAACTGAACCAACGCCACCGCGATGGCGTTGCCCAGTTCCTGGGTGAAAACAACATCACTCCCGCCGAGGTGGATGTGGTCGGTTTTCACGGCCACACCCTGCACCATGACCCGGCGTCTGGCGTAACCTGCCAGATCGGCGATGGCGCGTGGCTGGCCGAAGCGCTTTGCATACCCGTTGTTGCAGACTTCAGAAGCCGCGACGTTGCTGCCGGCGGCGAAGGCGCGCCACTGGTTCCGGTTTATCATCGCGCCCTGGTGATGGGCCAGCCGGAGCTGGCAGCAAACCTTCCGGTGGCGGTGCTGAACCTTGGCGGCATTGCCAACGTCAGTGTTATCGCCGGGCCTGACGATGCCGACCTGCTGGCTTTTGATATTGGGCCGTGCAATGCGCTTTTGGATGACTGGGTATTGAAGACAACGAACATGACCTATGACGGTGGCGGCACCCTGGCGCTTTCAGGGCAAGTTGATGAAGCGGTGGCAATGTCGCTGCTGGACAACGCTTATTTTATGGCACCGCCGCCAAAATCACTGGACCGCCAGACCTTCAACCTCGATAGCCTTCCGGGCCTGGACGGGCTTTCGCCCGCCGATGGCGCGGCGACGTTGGCCGACATGGTGGGCCGCGCGGCTGCCACTGCTCAGGCACAGATTGGCGCAAAAATGGGTGAAGCCCCGAAAACATGGGTGGTTTGCGGCGGTGGGCGCAAAAACGCCGCCGTGATAGCGGCGCTGAACACGCACTTAGGCGGCGTTGGCGACGCTCGGGTTATCGATGCCGATGCACTGGGCTGGGATGGTGATGCGATGGAGGCCGAGGCGTTTGCCTATTTGGCCGTGCGCACGACCCTTGATTTGCCGATTACCTTTCCCGGCACCACCGGGGTCTCAACGCCTAAGAGCGGCGGCACCCTCTTTAATCCGTAAAGTCGGCACGCGCTTTGAGCCGTAACGTTTAAGCAGGCTCGGTCAGCACGCGGTCGAGATAGGTTTCAACGGCGCGCGACATTTTTTTCATGTGTTTGGTGAACAAGTGATCGCAACCGGGAATAATCTCATAATCGACGGTGATGTTCTTTTGGCTTTTCAGCTTCTGGGCCAGCTTGTTGACGTCTTCAACGGCTACCAGGTCATCTTTTTCGCCATGCACAATCAGGCCCGAAGCCGGACACGGCGCCAGGAACGAGAAATCGTGCTGGGTGGCCGGCGGTGCGATGGAGATAAAGCCGCCGATTTCGGGTCGGCGCATCATCAGCTGCATGGATATCCATGCGCCGAAGGAAAAGCCGCCAATCCAGCAGGTGGACGCATTGGGGTTGTGGGCCTGTAGCCAGTCCAGTGCGGCAGCGGCATCGCTCATTTCGCCGTGGCCGTTATCGAAGGTGCTCTGCGAGCGCCCGACACCGCGGAAATTGAAGCGCAGGGTCGAAAACCCGCGCTTCTGGAACGCCTGATACAGGGAATAGACGACCTTGTTGTTCATGGTGCCGCCATGCTGGGGGTGCGGGTGCAGAATCAGCGCAATAGGCCCGCCGGGGGTCTTGGCATGGCTGTAACGCCCTTCGAGGCGTCCGTCGGGGCCGTTAAAGATGATTTCGGGCATGGTTATTTTGATACTCTGTTGTTATTAAAGCGTTTTTTAAAAGCTTCCGGACCTTTTGTGTCGGTCGGACAGGGCCAAATTCGCCCACTGAATACTTGACTACATTAGTCGGAATTACTATATTCCAGCCTCATCCTGTTGTGGATGGCCCCGGTTGACCGTGGCGGGCCTTTGAAAGCGGCCCGGTGGAACCAAACTTTGGTCACAGGGTTATACACGCCACAGCGCCGGATGCAAAAGAAATTGGAAAAATCATGCCTTTTAAACGACTTACAAGGGATATAGACAGCTTTCGTCAGCGCGATCCGGCGGCCCGCACCCGCCTTGAGGTGGCGTTGCTGTACCCCGGGTTTCACGCCGTTTTGTTCTATCGCGTGGCCAACGCCCTGTGGCGCCGTAATTTCAAGTTTTTGGGCCGCTGGCTGTCGCAGATTGGTCGTTTCTTTACCGGAATCGAAATCCACCCCGGGGCCACCATCGGCGAGCGTTTTTTCATCGATCACGGCGATGGCGTTGTGATCGGCGAAACCAGTCATATCGGCGATGACGTTACCCTTTATCAGGCGGTGACCCTGGGCGGCATTGCGCCGTCGATTGATTCGCACACCCAGGTGAACCAAAAGCGCCACCCGACGCTGGAAAACGGCGTCATTGTCGGTTCCGGCGCCCAGGTGCTGGGCGGTATCACGGTCGGCGAAGGCGCGCGTATCGGCGCCAACGCGGTGGTCACCAAGGACGTTCCCGCAGGTGTTACGGCGGTTGGCATTCCGGCGCGCATCGTCATGCCGCGCGACAAGGAACACGCCAAGGACTTCGCGCCTTACGGCACCTCTTCTGACGGCCTGCCCGATCCGGTGTTGCGCACCATTGAAGGCCTGCGCCACCAGGTTGAAACCCTGATGAACCGGGTCGAAACACTCGAAGACGAGCTGGAAGTCGCCAGTGATGATAATGGCGAAGATAGAGAAGCGATAAAAAAGAAGGAGCAAATCCTGTGAAACTCAGCACCAAAGGACGTTATGCCGTTATGGCCATGGCCGATCTGGGCACCCACCGGGCGGATAGACCGATATCGCTGGCCGATGTGGCCAAGCGCCAGGAAATCTCGCTTTCCTATCTCGAACAGCTTTTCGGCAAACTGCGCAAGGCAGGACTGGTCAGGAGCGTTCGCGGCCCGGGTGGCGGCTACTTGTTGGCGCACGGCAAGCCGGACATTCGCATTTCCGATATTATCATGGCGGTGGACGAACCGATTACCGCAACGCGTTGCAGTTCCGGTTCAGGCACAGGTTGCCACAGCGACAAGGGTCGTTGCCTGACCCATGACTTGTGGCAGTCGCTCAGTCACCAGATTCAGCTTTACCTCAACTCGGTAACCCTGGAAGACGTTTGCGAACGTCGGGTGCTTGGCCCCAACCCCGATCTGTTTCCCGGTGGCCCCAGTGACCCAAAGGGTTCCGACACCATCGCTGCTGAATAAGCGCTCATCTATTAAGAAAACAGGTCACGTTTATGAACCAGACGGTTTACATGGATTACAACGCTACCGCGCCGGTGCGCCCCGAAGCGCGGGACGCCATGGTGGCTGCGCTTGCAGCACAGGGTAACCCGTCGTCGGTGCATCGCCTTGGCCGTTTGGCGCGCCGTTCGGTGGAAGACGCCCGCGATGGTGTTCGCAAGCTGGCCGGTGCTGCCGATGACGCGCGCGTGGTGTTTACGTCCGGCGGCACGGAAGCCGCCGCCATCGCACTTCGTGGTTGCGCACGCATCCGCTTTTTTGCCAGCGCCGTTGAACACCCATGTGTACGCGCGGTGCGCGACGATATTGAATTTGTGCCGGTTAATGGCGATGGCGTTATTGACCTTGGGCGGCTTGATGCCATGCTTGGCGATGATGCCTCGAACGCTGTCGTTTCGGTTATGCTGGCCAACAATGAAACCGGCGTCCTTCAGCCGGTCGCCGAAGTTGTCGCCTTGGCTCACAAAAAAGGTGCTTTGGTGCATACCGATGCGGTACAGGCGGCGGGAAAAATTGCCATCGATTTTTCAGGCCTCGGTGTTGATTATATGACGTTCTCGGCCCACAAGTTCGGCGGCCCCCAGGGTGTTGGCGCACTGGTTTGTGTGCCAAACGCGCCCATCACGGCGCAGGTTGCCGGCGGCGGGCAGGAAGCGGGCATTCGCGGCGGCACCGAAAATGTACCCGGCATTGCCGCCATGGCGGCCGCCGCAGAGGCGTCATTTAATGATTTGAGCGAAGAAACACCGCGTCTTGCCGCGTTGCGTGACGAGCTGGAAAACCAGATGCGCGAACGCAACGCCAAGGTTTGTTATATTGGTGCCGATGCCGAGCGCCTGCCCAACACGTCATTGGCCATTACGCCCGGCGTTTCGTCGGAAACTCTGGTTGCCGGGCTGGACCTTGCGGGATTTTGCGTTTCTGCAGGCTCGGCCTGTGCGTCAGGCAAGGTCAAGCTAAGCCCGGTGCTGGCCGCTATGGGCGTGAACGAAAAAGATGCCGCATCGGCGGTGCGCATCAGCCTCGGTGCCGAAAGCGACCCGGCCGATATCGACAGGTTTGTGCGTGCATGGAACGAGATATGCCAGCGCGCGCAAGGTGATTCATCCACAAACGAAACCGAAAGCGCAGCTTGATTTTTGCGCCCGGAAGCCCACATTAACTTAAGAAAACGAAAGAACATCAGGGATTAACATGAGCATCGAAAAAACAAAGGCAAGCGCTGCAGGCTGGAACCAGAACGCACCGTTGTATTTGGATTATCAGGCCACTACGCCCACCGACCCGCGCGTGGTGGAAGCTATGCAACCTTACTGGACAACGCGTTTTGGCAACCCCCATTCGCGCAACCACCACTTTGGCTGGGAAGCCGAAGACGCCGCGGAACAAGCGCGCGAACAGGGGGCCTAAGGAAAGTATCTTCACCTCCGGCGCCACGGAATCGAACACGCTGGCCATCAAGGGCAGTGCCAATTTTTACGGCGATAAGAAAAACCACATCATCACCTGCGTGACCGAACACAAGTGTGTGCTTGAATCCTGCCGTTATCTTGAGCAGAACGGCTTTGATATCACCTATTTGCCGGTTGGCGAAAACGGCCTTATTGATCTTGAACAGTTGGAAGCCGCCATCACCGAGAAAACCGCATTGGTTTCCATCATGGCCGTCAACAACGAGATTGGTGTTATCCAGCCACTGAAAGCGATCGGGCAGATATGTCGTGACAACAAGGTGTTTTTCCACACCGATGCCGCGCAGGCGGTGGGAAAGATTCCCATCGACGTCAACGAAATGAACATCGACCTGTTGTCCATTTCCGGCCACAAGGTTTATGGCCCCATGGGTGTTGGAGCGCTTTATGTTCGTCGTAAGCCGCGCGTGCGCCTGGTGCCGATCATTCACGGTGGCGGCCAGGAACGCGGTATGCGCTCCGGCACGTTGCCGACGCCGCTTCTGGTTGGCTTGGGCGTTGCTTGTCAGGTCGCACAAAAAGACATGGCGGCAGAGGCCGAACGCCTGCACGGCCTGCGTAAAAAGTTTTACGAAGGCCTTCAGGCAAGACTGCCGGAAATTTTTCTCAACGGCGACCTCGAAAGCCGCATTCCCGGCAACCTCAACATTTCGTTTGCCTACGTCGAAGGCGAAGGCCTGATGATGGGCCTGAAAGACCTTGCGGTTTCATCCGGTTCGGCCTGCACGTCGGCGTCGTTGGAGCCCAGCTATGTGCTGCGCGCACTGGGCGTGGAAGAAGAGCTTGCCCACACTTCGTTGCGTCTCGGCATAGGCCGCTTTACCACCGAAGAAGAAGTGGACTACGCCATTGAGCGCATTTCATCGGAAGTTATACGGCTTCGTGAAATGAGCCCGCTTTGGGAAATGGCCCAGCAGGGCATCGACATCAAATCCATCAAATGGGCGGAACACTAAGTAACAAAAACAATACCGGGCATCCCCCCTAAACCCGCCCCAAGGAGACTAAAAAAATGGCTTACAGCAAAGAACTGATCGACCATTACGAAAACCCCCGCAACGTCGGGTCCATGGATGACGCCACCAGCGAAGTCGGCACCGGCCTTGTCGGTGCACCGGCATGTGGCGACGTGATGAAACTGCAAATCAAGGTTAGCCCCGAAGGCATTATCGAAGATGCCAAATTCAAGACTTTCGGTTGTGGTTCGGCCATTGCATCGAGCTCGCTGGTGACCGAATGGGTTAAGGGCAAGACGCTGGATGAAGCCGCCACCATCAAGAACACAGACATTGCCCAGGAACTGGAACTGCCGCCGGTAAAAATCCATTGTTCGGTGCTGGCGGAAGATGCCATCAAGGCCGCCATCAGCGACTACAAGGGCAAAAGCGAAAAGAAATCAGACGCTGCCGAGTAAGGACCAGATACAGCCATGAACCAAACCATCGAACGTCCGCCCCCCATTTCCATGACGTCCGCCGCCATTGAGCAGGTGCGGGCGCTGCTGGATGGCCGTGGAAAACCGTCCATGGGCATTCGCATCGGGGTGCGCACCAAGGGTTGTTCGGGCATGTCCTATACGCTGGAATATGCCGACGAGAAGGGTGAATTTGATGAGGAAATGAAGGTCGATGACCTGACCATCCTGATCGACCCTAAGGCGACCATGTTTATTCTCGGCACCGAGATGGATTACGTTGAAGACACGCTGGAATCCGGCTTTGTGTTTAACAACCCCAATGAAAAGGGACGCTGCGGTTGTGGTGAATCCTTTCACGTCTGATTAATATGAACCGACGCAACGACCGGGCCGCCCCTCGGGGGCGGTTTCGTGTTATGAGAACAAAGCCATGACGAACCCGACCGCAACCCAAACCCCAACCGAAGCCGCCACCAGCCCGCTGGTCGTGCCGTGCTGGTCGTGCCGTGGGCCGATGGGGGCGGGTAAGCCCTTTTGTGAAACCTGCAAGGCGGTGCAACCGCCCGCCGCCGTAGACCATTTCACGCGCTTAGGGCTGGAGGTTGGTTATGATGTTGATATCGCGGCGCTGGACCAGCTTTATTTTGACCTCCAACGCCAGCTTCACCCCGACCGCTTCGCCACTAAAACCGCGCAGGAGCGTGCTTATTCGCAAGGCCAGGCGACGGCGTTGAATGACGCCTATGAAACCCTGAAAGACCCGCTGATGCGCGCTGATTATATGGTGCACATCAGGGGTGTGGACGTGACGCCCGATGGCTGCAACCTGGTCAACGATCCGAGCATCCTGATGGAAGCCATGGAAGTGCGCGAAAAACTGGCCAGTGCAACTGCACCGCACGATGTTGACGCCATCGCTGCCGAAGCGCACAGCGAAATCGCAGACGTGGTCGCCGCTATATCGCTGGCCTTCAGGGGTGACGACATAGAAGGGGCGTGCCAATTGACCACGCGCCTGAAATATCTCACCAAGCTGTTGGGCGACGTGCGCCAGCGCCAGCGCCAGCTTTTGGCCGCAGACGATGGCGGGAACGCATAGATGGTCTTGCTGCAAATCCATGAACCCGGCGAAACCCCGGAACCGCACAAGGGCGAAGCCCAGTTGGCCGTCGGTATCGACCTCGGCACCACCAACTCGGTGGTTGCCGTCAGTCGCGAACAAAAGCCCGAGGTATTGAAAGACGTCAATGACAAGGAAGGAACAGCGTTGGTGCCTTCAATCGTCGCTTATGCGCCTGATGGTTCGGCCATTGTCGGCCAGTTGGCCAAGATGCTGCTGCTCGACCGTCCCGAAGCGGTGATCAGTTCCGTCAAACGCTTGATGGGCCGCGGCATAGCCGACATCAGGACCCTTCAGGGCCAGATGCCTTATGATATAGAACCCGGCGATGGTGAAGGTATGGTGCGCCTCAACGTGCAGGGCCTAAGCCTTAGCCCGGTTGAGGTGTCAGCCGATATCCTGCGTGCGCTGAAAGAACGTGCCGAGGAAAACCTCGACACCCTCGTTGAGCGCGCGGTGATTACGGTGCCGGCATATTTTGATGACGCCCAGCGTAACGCCACCAAGGATGCCGCCCGACTGGCCGGCCTCGAGGTTCTGCGCCTGGTTGCCGAACCAACGGCGGCGGCGCTGGCTTACGGCCTCGACCAGGGGGCAGAAGGCCTTTACGCTGTGTTTGACCTCGGCGGCGGCACCTTTGATGTTTCGCTGCTGCGCATGGAAAAGGGCGTCTTTCAGGTGCTGGCCACGGGCGGTGACGCGGCACTGGGTGGCGATGATTTCGACCATGATATTGCCGAATACTTTCTGAAAGAGCGGGCCGAAAAGCTTGGCGAGGCAAAAATTTCGTCATCGGAAGTCAAACAAGCCCTGATGACGGCGCGCATCGCCAAGGAATGCTTGACGACCGAGGAGACCGGCGACTGGGTCTTGAGCGTCAACGGCGAAAATACGAATCATACGCTTAACCGCGCCACCTTCGACGGCCTTATTTTTAACGACGTCAAGCGCGCCATCGATATCTGCCAGAACGTTTTGGCCGATGCCGATATTAAGCCCGATGCCATCAAGGGCGTTGTGCTGGTTGGCGGTTCCACCCGCGTGCCGCTGGTGCGCGCCGAAGTCGCTGCCTTTTTTGGCACCGAACCGCTGGCCAACATCGACCCCGACGAAGTGGTCGCCATTGGTGCGGCGTTGCAGGCCGAAGCCCTGACCCAAGGCTCCGATACCTTGTTGCTGGATGTGACGCCGTTATCGCTGGGCCTGGAAACCATGGGCGGGCTGGTGGAAAAAGTGGTGCATCGCAACACCCCCATTCCGGTGGCCAAGGCGCAGGAGTTCACCACCTTCAAGGATGGCCAAAGCGCCATGTCCATTCATGTGGTGCAAGGCGAACGTGAAATGGTTGACCAGAACCGCTCTTTGGCGCGCTTTTCGCTTTCCGGCATTCCGCCCATGGCGGCGGGTGCGGCGCGCATTCGCGTCCAGTTTCAGGTCGATGCCGATGGCCTGTTGACCGTTACCGCCACCGAAACCGCCACCGGCACCGAATCACGCGTTGAGGTCAAGCCGTCGTACGGCCTTTCGGAGGATGAAATGTCTAAAATGTTGCGTGATTCCATGGTTCACGCCAAGGATGACATGGAGCTGCGCCTGTTGACCGAGGCTCGCGTCGAAGCCGAACGCGCCATGGGCGCGGTTGAAGCGGCGCTCAAGGCAGACTGTTCCTTACTCGACGATGGCGAAAGGAACGCCATCGGCAAGCAGATGGATGTGGTGATGGCGGCGGTGCGCGGCCCTGATCGCGATGCCATCAACAAGGCGGCCGAGCAACTGGACGAGGCGGCCAAGGCCTTTGCCGAAAAGCGCATGGATAAGGGTATCCGCGACGCATTGACGGGTGTGGCCGTAGAAAAGCTGGATCAGGGCACTTAAAGACCTTGCCCCGGCCCTGCCGCAGGGCTACTTAGGGTTCAAACAAGAGCTCAAACGAGAGTTCAATCTGAGACACAATAAACGCAGGAGTTAAGGCCCAATGCCGAAAATGACCTTCATCGACGCCGACGGCATCAAGATAGAGGTGGATGCACCGCTGGGGCTTTCCGTTCTGGAAATTGCCCACAAGAACGACATCGACCTTGAGGGGGCGTGCGAGGGCTCGCTGGCGTGCTCGACCTGCCATGTGGTTGTTGACCCGGCGTGGTTCGACAAGCTGGCAGAAGCCAGTGAGGAAGAGGAAGACATGCTCGACCTTGCCTTTGGCCTGACCCACACGTCGCGTCTGGGCTGCCAGATCGAGATTACCGAAGCACTGGACGGCATTACCGTGACCGTGCCTTCGGGTACGCGCAACATGTTGGTGGAATAAACCCCATGCGCTGGATCGACGTTCACGATATCGCCATTGAACTGGAAGAAACCCACCCTGACGCCGACATCATGGGCGTGCGCTTTACCGACTTATGGAAATGGGTGCAGGAGCTGCCCGGTTTTGACGACGACCCGGAAAAATCCAGCGAAAAGGTGCTCGAGGCGATTCAAATGGCGTGGCTGGACGAACGCGATTAAAGCGTAAGTCCGAGTTGGGGAGTATCGTCTAAGCGAACAATGCCAATTAGGAGCCATTGGGGGTACCTAGAATCTGTGTCCATAGCAAAT
>CBFCYL010000027.1:0-33759 GCA_965602455.1 uncultured Thalassospiraceae bacterium
CCATCGAACCGATGGGTGCGCCCGGATATGTTTCCAGCACCAGTTCCTTGTTATATGTCACGCCATGGGTACCCCACATGTAAGGTACGAAGTGTTTGTTACCCGGATCCCAATTATCATTTAACTGCTTCATCAGCGACGGATCCATATGCTTGAAGTTGTCGAGCTTTGATTTGTCCAGTTTTTTCAGAATGCCACCAGCCTGGATCAAACGGGCCATATCAGCGCCCGCATGCAAAACCACGTCATAGCCGCTGCTGCCTGCCAGCAGTTTCGCATCAACCGCTTCGGCGGATTCATAGGTGTCATAGGTAACCTTGATGCCGGTTTCTTTCTCGAAATTGGCGATCGTTTCCTCGCCAATATACTCGGCCCAGTTGGTCACCTTCAGCACGCGTTCCTGTGGTGCGGGTTCCTGTAGCGCCTGCTTCTGTGGTGCGCGTTCTTGCGTCAGCACCAGCCCCACAACCACCAAGACTGCCAAGGCAATGGCTGCCATTAAAATACGTTTCATCAATTTTCTCCCTGTTGATGTTGATAATGCCCGCCCCCAAATGGATAAAGCGGTAGATTTCCTCGATCGCCTCTTATGAATGGGCGTTGGGTCTCTCGTGATGCGAGATAAATTGCCCTGAGAGTTTGCCAAAGTTTCAGCAAGAAACAAAGTTTTTTTCTGACTGATCAGTCAATTTTTCTCGACAAACCGGCCTGAGTAGTGGCAAATTAGCGCCCTGTGCATCTATAGGATGTGAGGGCTGCCAGCCTCTATGCAGGGTGATTTAGCCCGTAAAATCAGGGTATTAACCTTAAGGACCACAGCACCTGGACGAATGTTATTGGGTTGGTGGCGGCTGAAAACAAATATAACCAATTAGGGAGACGGCAGGATATGAGCGCAAAAACAGGAATTATCCGGTTCGAGCCAAACGGCCCCGCAGATACGGGTCTTGCGAAGATGGAGCTTGATCCAGCCGATTTCCGGTCCGACCTGCCGGAGCAATATCTACATACCTATTTTGAGGACGAAAAACTGGGCTTAAGCGCCGGCGTCTGGACAACCACCGATATGCGCGAAGCATTTGGCCCCTACCCCGGTGACGAGTTCATGTGGGTGCTGGAGGGTCAGGTCGCGATGGTCGATGGCGACGGCAATGAAACGCCGGTCAAGCAGGGCGAAACCTTTTGCATCCGCAATGGTATTCCCACCAGCTGGAATCAGGTTGGATTCCTGCGCAAGTTCTACATGACCTACGCGAACCCCAACGCACCGACGCCCGATATTGCATCAGCCGATGGCGGTGTCATGGTGCTTGATCCAGACGCGCTGGAAGCCGGTATGGTCAAAAAGGACACCACTGCCCCATTCGAGATCAACGGTGAAGCACCACACCAGCGCAGTAACGCCCTGTTCACCAACGATGCCGGAAATATGCGCGTCGGCATGTGGGATAGCACGGCATTTGAAAGTGAAATGTTACCGTTTCCAACTTATGAGTTTGTGCAGCTGCTTGAAGGTGAAGTGACCATCACCGAGGAAAACGGCACAGCGCATTTTTTCAAAGCCGGAGATGTCTTCTTTGTCCCTATGGGAACGGTTTGCAGCTGGAAGGTAGCAGATTACATCAAGAAGTATTATTCGATCCTTGATCCTGCGGCAGGATAACAGCGAAAAGAAGTCTTGAGGGTACCCATGGAACCACATTTGGCTGCGTTAAGTGATTCAATATATTGCCCTGTCTGGTTCAGCTCAGACGGAAGGCCGGAACCATTGCCACCATTGGATGGCGATGCCAGCTGTCAGCTTTTGATTGTCGGCGGCGGCTTCACGGGCCTGTGGGCGGCGCTGCAGGCCAAGGAACGCCAGCCTGATCTGGATATCATTCTGATTGAACAGACTTTTGTTGGCGATGGGGCTTCCGGGCGCAACGGCGGGTTTCTCAACGCCAGCCTGACCCACGGCGAAACCAACTGTGACTATCATTTCCCCGGTGAAAAAGACCGTCTCCACGAACTGGGACAGCAGAACATAAAGGGGTTCATCCAGTCTCTGGAACGCTACAACATTGATGCCGAGTACGAGAAAACAGGCCACACATCCGTTGCAACCAACGATGCCATGGCCGCACGGTTACGCTCACAATATGAGGTTGAAAAAGCAGAAGGTCGGAATGTCGTATGGTTTGGTGGCGAAGAAATGCGCCGCGAAGTTGGCTCCCCTACCTATACGGCAGGACTGTGGCATCGGGACGGGCAAGACGGTGTGGTCAATCCTGCCAAGCTTTGTTGGGGTTTGAAAAAAACCATTCTGAAACTGGGTGTACGCATATTTGAAAACACGCCGGTGCTTGATATCACACCAGATCAGGATGGCATGATTGCAACCTGTAACGCAGGCAGCATCCGAAGCGACAAGATCCTTATGGCAACAAATGACTTTCGCAGCATACTTCCGCAGATTCGAAAATCGGTTATTCCGGTTTGGGATTACCAGATTGCGACCGAACCCCTCAACGAAAAGCAACTGGCGGCTATTGGCTGGGGCGAGAGCCGCCATGCCTTATCAAACGAAGCCAATATGTTTCATTACTACCGAATGACCAAAGACAGCCGCATCACCTGGGGTGGTGGCGGTTCGGTTTGTTATTATTATGGTAGCCGCACGGATCAGGGCGTCGCCGATGACCCGGTTCGCTTTGAGCGCTTGGCAAAGGAATTTCTTGAAACATTCCCGCAGCTGGAAGGCGTAAAATTCACCCACCGCTGGAGCGGCATCATCGCCAGCTCAACAAGGTTCTGCATGGTGCCGGGCGTTGCCTTTGATGGGCGGGTGGCGTGGGCTGTGGGCTATACCGGACTGGGTGTGTGTGCCTCAAGGTTCGGCGCCCGGGTCGGCCTTGAATTATTGGGTTATGATCCAAGCGACATTCTAGATATGCTCTTGGTGAAGAAGCGCGCCATGAACTGGGCCCCCGAACCACTACGCTGGATTGGTGTTACCCTGACCCGCCACGCCCTTGCGAAAGCGGATGCCCGGGGTGGTAAACGTGGACTTTGGCTAAGGTTACTGGACTTCTTTCATATGGGGTTTGCCTGTTAGGCGGCAACACCCTTCAACACGGTAAAATAACGGAGCGTGCCATGAATAAGTTTTCCAATCTGGGAACAGAGCAATTACAGGAAAAAGATAACTTTTTCATTCATCCCTGGGAGGAAATGAAAAAGGTTGGCAAAAACAAGCGGCCGAGTATCTCGCGCGCGGAAGGTATTTACCTGTATGACACCGAGGGTAATCGCTATCTGGATGGCCCCGGCGGCATGTGGTGTGTCAATGTGGGCCACGGTCGTGACGAAATTGCCGATGCCATTCGCGACCAGGCCTTGCTAATGCCTTATGCCTCACCATGGACCGAAGGTAACGTACCCGCCGCCTTGCTGGCCGCAAAACTAGCCGAACTAAGTCCGGGTGATCTGAATAATGTTTTCCTGACCAATTCAGGCTCAACCGCCGTTGATAGCGCCCTGCGTCTTGTCATGTTTTTTAACAATGTGCGCGGTAAACCGAACAAGAAACATATTATTTCACGTGAATCCGCCTACCACGGTTCGACCTACCTGTCGGCGTCGGCTTGTGGAAAATTTCGCGACAAAAGTTTTATGGACGTTAATACCGATATATTTCACCTTCTATCCGACCCAGACCCCTACAACCGCCCTGCCGATATCAATGCAGAAGACTGGCTGGACTTCCTGATCAAGGAATTTGAAGACAAGATTCTTGAAATCGGCCCAGAAAATTGTGCCGCCTTTATTGGTGAACCTCTGCTGGCATCTGGCGGGGTCAGTATTCCGCCCAAAACCTATCACAAGCGGTTTCTTGAAATATGTCACAAGAACGACATGCTCTATATTTCCGATGAAGTGGTTACCGGATTTGGGCGTCTGGGACACTGGTTTGCATCAGAAGATGTGTTCGATATTAAACCCGATATGATCACCTCCGCGAAAGGCCTTACATCTGGTTATCAACCGCTTGGGGCGTTGCTTATTTCAGATGAAATCATGGGCCAGATATCCGGTGAAGATGCCATCGATACAACCTTTTCCAATGGCTTTACCTATTCCGGTCACCCTGTCGCCTGTGCAGCAGCGCTAAAAAATATCGAGATTTTTGAGCGCGAAAACCTGCTGGAACACGCACGCGAAGTCGGACCATACCTGCAGCAACGCTTACAGGAATTAAGAGAAATCCCTATTGTCGGCGATGTTCGCGGCATAGGCCTGCTCGGTTGTGTTGAGTGTGCGATCAGCAACGGTGATCAAGAGACATCCGCCAGTGATGTTCGCGGCATGGGCATGCCGGGCGGTGGCGTCAATACGACCAGCAAGGAAAGTCTTGAGGTGCTGGCCCTTGATTACAATATCGGCAACCGCATCAACGACCACTGCCTCGAACTGGGCCTGCTGGTGCGACCGCTCATAAACATGTGCGTCTTCTCGCCACCGTTGACTATAACCAAGAATGAAATCGATACATTGGTTGACACCCTTCGCATTGGCATCGAACGCACCATGGAAGATGTGCGCAATGAAGGGCTGTGGAACGGTTAACAGATAAGATGACATGAAAATAATCGATCCTGATACCAAGAGCCTTTCAAACGGATCGACCATTGCCGTGCTGCTGATTTCAGTTGCTGGAATGGGAACGGTCATCGGCTTGAGCTTTCCCCTGCTCACCCTGACGCTGGAACGACTTGATTACTCGGTCACGTTGATCGGCATCAATACCGCCATTGGGTCTTTGGGTATTCTTGCGGTCGGCTTGTATAAGACCAGGGTATTGCGCACGTTTGGAGCATTTGCCCCGATGTTGCTATCGGTAGCGGTGACGGTTGCTTCATTGTTTGCCATGCCCGTGATTGACCATGCGGTCGGTTGGTTCGTGCTGCGGTTTACGTTGGCGCTGGGCTTGGGTTTTATATGGCTTGTCAGCGAAAGCTGGCTCAATGCCCTGGCAACACAAAACAACCGTGGCCGCATTATCGGCCTTTATGCCACCGCCTTCGCTATCGGCTTCGCCATTGGCCCCATACTGATTGCCGTGCTCGGCTCTCAGGGTTGGATACCGTTTGTCGCCGCCGCAATCATCATGGTCGTATCGGCCTTGCCCATGCTGATGCTGGCGGGGAAAAGTATTCTCGGTGAAGTTGGGGGGACGGTTCGTTTTTCGCTGTTCCGCCTTGCCCCCGCTATATTCTGGATTGCCCTGGCCGCCGGTGCATTTGAAACGACGGCCTTTGCCTTGCTGCCGGTGTTCACGCTTAACGAAGGCATCAGTGAAGTGGGCTCAATGTATGCGCTCAGTGCATTTAGTGCCGGCGGTATCGCGTTACAATTTCCCCTCGGTCGACTGGCCGACAAACATGGACGCCACGCCATGATGATGGTGACGGCAATTGGAATCCTGCTTTGCTCCGCCGCTTTGCCGCTTGTCGTCACCGACGCAACCGCCCTGATGGTATTGCTGTTTTTCTGGGGAGGGTTGATTTTCGGGCTGTATACACTGGGTCTGGTTTTGCTAGGTGACAAATACCGCGCCGAAGACATGGTGGCGGCAAATGCACTGTTCATCATGTTTTATGAGTTCGGCGCATTTGGCGGCCCTGCCATAACCGGCATGACCATGGACATCTGGCCCAGTCATGGCTTTACCGGAACCCTGCTTATCTCGTCTGGTTTGCTGCTAATCCTGACGTTGATTTATAAACGCCGAAATCCCAATAAGCACCAGTCAGGTTAAATCTTGATCCTTATCAAGTGCACGCCTTAAGCAATGCATTCACCGCCATCAATGACCAGCGCGTGACCGGTCATAAACGATGACCGGTCAGAAGCCAGAAACAGAATGGATTCGGCAATTTCCTCTATCGACGCCCAACGCCCCATGGGAATCGTTTCACTGACGTATTTTTCAATCGCTACACGCCCCCCCATTTGACGAATATAGGGTTCATTGAACGGTGTATCGACCCAACCCGGACAAAGTGCGTTGCAACGGACATTGTATCTGGCGTAATCAAGCGCGATTTGCTTGGTCATCATAATGATGGCCGCCTTGGTGGTGATGTAGGCAAGCATGCCTTCATCAACAAAGACGCCGGAATTTGACGAAGTGTTGACGATGGAGCCACCGCCCTGTTCTTTCATGTACCCAACAGCAGCCTTTGCGGCCACAAAGTGCGGACGAACGTTTAACCCGTAGGAATCATCAAGGCCCTGAACCGAAACCTCTTCAAGGGTTCCCTCGACCTGGATGCCGGCGTGAGAATGCAGGATATCGATGCGCCCGTGCGTCGCGTGCGCATCGACGATTAATTTTTCCAGGGCGTCATTATCGGTGACGTCGGTTGTACGGGCTTCCGCACTTCCGCCCGCTTTTTTGATAATTTCTACCGTTTCTTCGGAGCGCTCGGTTGACAGATCGGACACAACCACATGGGCCCCCTCGCGGGCCAGTATCTCGGCCCCGCCACGGCCGATGCCGGAACCGGAACCGGTTACAATCGCTATGCGATTTTCAAGTATCATTTACTGTTTCCCTGTTTTGTAATGACTTAACCGCTACCAGACTTCTTGTTATCTTTTTTTCGCAGCAAACACTGCGCCATAATCAGCAAGGTCAGCGACACCCCCAGCACCATGGTGCCGATGGCGTTGACTTCCGGCGTGATGCCGCGACGAATGGATGAAAACACATAGATTGGAAGCGTTGAGTTTGTTCCGGCGACAAAGAACGAAATAATAAAATCATCGAAGCTGAAAGTGAAGCTGAGCAGGAAACCTGCGAGAATGGCCGGAAACAGCTGCGGCAAGGTAATTAGCCGAAAGGTTCGCCATGGCGTTGCGTAAAGGTCCTGCGACGCCTCAATCAGCGAGCGGTCCATGCCGGCAATCCTGGCGCGCACCAGAACGATGACCAATGACATGGTAAAAAGCGTGTGCGCCGCAATGACGGATGCATACCCGAGCGACATTTTGGGCGGCCTTATCCCTTCGGGCCACACGGCGGCCAGTAGGGGGTTTAAAAAATCAAACACAGTTACCAGGGCAACCAGGGTTGCAATGCCGATAACGATGCCGGGGATCATGATCGCCACATAAATAAGGCCATCAAACAGAACCCTCATTGGCCCTCGCATGCGGTGCAAGGCAAGCGCCGCCGTCGTTCCCATAATGCTGGAAAGAACGGCAGCCGATGTCGCGATAATCAGGCTGGATGTAAGTGCATCCATCATAAATGGATTGGACAGCGCCTTGCCATACCATTGCAGGGACAGCCCCTGAAAATCACTGGCATGGCGTCCGGAATTAAAACTGAACAGGACAATGATGCCTATGGGCACATAAAGAAACAGATAAACTGCTATGGAATATAGACGTATTGCCATGAAAGTCTGTCCTACATTATCGATTCATTACGGCCGGTCTTGCCGCTCATGGTGAAGCGCATATAGACGGAGACCGTAACAAGCATGATAATGACAAGCGTAACCGCGAGCGCGGAACCAAAGGGCCAGTTCCGCGATTGCAGGAACAAATCAACCAACGCGTTGCCAAAAAAGAATATTTTACCGCCGCCAAGAAAGGCGGGAATCAGGAATTCACCCATCAACAGGATGAACACCAGCATGCACCCCGTCGCCATGCCGGGCATGGAAAGCGGCAGGGTCACCTGCAGAAAGGTACGAAACGGACTTCCGCCCAAATCGTTGGAGGCTTCCAAAAGCCGTTTGTCGAGCTTCTCCAGTGACACATAAATGGGGAAAACCATAAGCGGCAAATAGCCGTAAATCATTCCCACCAACACGGCGCCACCGGTGTTGATAAGGCGAACATCTTCGAATCCAACAAAGCCCAGTAAAGCAGGTATTCCGCCCCCACCGAGGATAAAAATCCAGGCATAGGTGCGGATCAGCAAGCTGGTCCAAAACGGCACAATGACGAGAACCAGCAAGAGCAATTTCCAGCGCTTGCCGACTTTAACCGCAAGGTAATATGCAAGTGGATAGGCCATGAGCAGCGTCAGCAGAGTGCCCAACGGGGCATAGGTCATGGTGTTTGTAAACGCCTTAAGGCGCGTTGGAAGGTTCAGATATTGATCGAACGTAAACGATACAACATAGCCCCCTTCCGCCGATCGCTCGCCGAAACTGAAAATGGTGACGACAATTAAGGGCATAACCAGCATAAATAAGAACCATGCTGAAGTGGGCGCCAGAAGCACCCCTGTCAGCCATCGTCCCCTGCTGGTTTCACCCGTCATTATCGCCACCACTTTCCACAGGAAGTTTCGACGTTACGCAGACTTGAACCGCGCCATAACTTCAGCGCGGTTAGGATCCGTCAACACGACAGCAGCCGTAAACTCGAGACCATCAAAGAGACCTTTTTCCGGATAGAGAATCGGGTCTGTGCTTACGGAAGCAGGCTGCAGGGCCGAGACACGGGAATCACTGGTCGGATAGCCGTGTCCTTCTGCATCAAGTACCTGGTTTTTCGGGTCCATCATGTAATTGATGAACGCATACGAGGTATCAAGACTGGGTGTGTTAGCCGGGATTGAGTAAAAATCAGACCACAGCTCGCCACCATCTGAAGCGACAACATAGGTCATTTCCGGCATATCGGTGTTGAGTTGCTTGCCATCACCGACCCACGCAAGGGTCATCCATGCATCGCCACTGCGCATGCCGGGCTGGTAATCCGACGTCATGGCAAACAGGTGTGGTTTGGCGTCGACCAACAGTTTTTCGGCCTTGGCAAGCTCGCCGGGATCAATGGAATTGAACGAGTATCCCAATGCGCACAGTGCGGCACCGATGGTCGTTACCTGGTAGTCATGAAGGATGCTATGGCCGGAACCTTCACCCATGGTGACATCAAAGAAATCCTTGTGGGATTTTGGGTTGCTTTTGATTTTATTGGAGTTAACGACAAAACCCGTGGTGCCCCAGTTTTTGCACACACCATAGACTTTACCGTTAACCGTAGAGGCCTCGGCAAATTTCGCATTTTGCGTACTGGGGTCATAGTTCGGAATGCGGGACAGGTCGAGCTCTGCAAGCAATCCCAATTTGACATAGGTTGTGAAGGTGTAGTTGGTGTTTTCGATCACACCAACGCCGCCGCCGCCGGCCTGCATCTTCGCCAGCATTTCTTCGTTAGAGCCAAAAACGTTGGCTTGAATGTTAACGCCGGTGGCCGACGTGAAGTTTTCCAGAGTTTTCGGATTGTGATAGTTCGGCCATGTGGACAGAACCATCCGGTCACTCAACTTGACCTCTTCCTTTTTCCCGCAACCTGACAGCAATAACGGCATTGCGCCAGCCATTACCGCCGTGGCGGTACCAAGTCCGGTGACACCCAGGAAATGACGGCGGGTAACTGAACCGTTCTTATAACGCTGGAGTTCATCCATAAGTTTATTGGCCGTGATCGGTTGGTTGTCTTTATCGTTTATACTCATTGCTTTCGCCTCCATTTAAAAAAATCCGTGTTTAATTATTTATTTTTAGCCGTCTTCGACGGATTGTCCTTGCGGCTTTTAGGTATCTTCCAACGCCAACGCGAGTTCGCTCTTCCATCCTATGGTGACGGTGTCCCCTGGATTAAAACCCCCGCTTGCGCTTTCGATATGCTTTGGCGATAACACCAGAACATCGCCGATGCCTTTCGTATCGACCAGATATTCGGTGTGTTCACCGAGAAAGATTTTATTGTTGATGCGTCCGCTCAGGGCAACATCAGCGTTCATGTCAGCTGCGGCCGTATTGGCAGGCTTAATGCCAATCAATTCCGGCCGAATGGCGATGCTGGCGTGTCCGCCTACGCTCAGTTGAGGTGCACCCATTGAAGAGCTGGCGGAAAACACCATGCCGTCTTCACCAGTTATATCTACTGACTTGCCGTTAATGCTTGAAACATTGCCCGCAATAAAATTCGTTTTTCCGACAAAGTCGGCGACATAGCGATTAATGGGGTTATCGTAAAGTTCGCGCGGGCTGCCTGATTGGGCGATATCGCCTTCTCGCATAATGCAGATGCGATCACTCATTGAAAGCGCTTCTTCCTGATCGTGGGTGACGAGAATGAAGGTGATGCCCACATCGCGCTGAAGGGTCTGTAATTCAATTTGCATATCGCGGCGCAACTTACGATCAAGCGCGGCCAGCGGTTCGTCCAAAAGCAGAACCGTCGGGTGATTAATCAGGGCGCGGGCAAGGGCAATGCGCTGCTGTTGACCGCCTGACATTTCCCAAATTTGACGAGGCCCAAAACCTTCCATCTGAACCAACTCAAGCATTTCGTCGATGCGCTTGTTCATTTCAGCTTTTGTTGGTTTTGGCGAGCGTTGACGAAGCCCATAACCGATATTGTCAGCAGCGCTCATGTGGGGGAACAGCGCATAGTGCTGAAACACCATATTCACCGGCCGTTTGTGCGGTGGAATACCAATGACGGACGTGCCGCCAATGTGAACATCGCCCTGGGTTGGCTGCTCAAATCCCGCGATCAACCGTAGCGATGTCGTCTTGCCGCAACCCGATGGGCCCAAAAAACTGAAAAAAGATCCCCGCTCAACTTTGAGTGACACGTCGTCCACCGCCACAACGTCCCCATAACGCTTGGTGACGCCGTGAAATTCAATGTCAGCATCTTGTGATGGGGCGTGATTTGCGGCCACCAAACTTCTCCCCCCTGTGTGGGCAGTTTTATTTTCTCCATACTATCCAAAATTTAATAATTTTTTTTTTTTGGACGATAGTGGACTACTGCCTTAATTGAGTGTATTCAACCATTACAGCAAATTAAGACATATACCATCAAATGCATATATCAAATGTGGTATGCAGCGCCAACTATCTGGTTTTGAAGGAATATCATGTCGTGACGGGCAACCCTAAACCAAAAAAGAAAAATGGTGACGCCGGAGGCACAATGTGGGTGACATTGCTCGCGCAATGCATTGATTCTATTGGCACTGATGATTTTCCACTTAAGTTAATCAACGCCCTTAAGGTGCTTGCCGATATCGATTATTCGGTCACTTTCGCTTACCACAAAAACGAAAAGCCCGTATGTCTTTCCCATTCTTTCTCGGCCAAAAAAAGGGTCATTTACGTTGATGACTATTTGAAGGGAAAATACTTACTCGATCCCTTTTTCAAGGCATGCAGTCGCCATGTCGATACCGGGCTGTACCGAATTCGAGATATTGCGCCCGACCGCTTTCACCAAAGTGAGTATTATCGCTCCTATTACAACCAGACAGGGCTTTCCGACGAGACTTGTTACACTTTCTATATAGATAAAGGTGTGGCGATCGTTATTTCATTGATGCGGTCCGGGAAAAGCCCGCGATTCTCAGCTCGGGAATTCAGGCTGCTCGACAGCGTTGTTCCCATCGTCACCAGTCTGGCACAACGCCACTGGCGCAAGGTGCCAGACCAGTTCAATATCAAACTCGGAAAACATGAGGTGCCAGAAGAGCATTCTTTAATCGAAAACACGGTCAGCGCCATGTTCCGCAATCGCCTGACGCCACGAGAGACCCAGGTTGTTGTGCAGGTGCTGGAGGGTCATTCATCAGATTCCATCGCTAAGGACCTGGGAATATCCGTCGGCACGGTGCGTATTCATCGCAGAAATGTTTACACAAAGCTGCAGATTTCATCTCAGCAGGAACTTTTTGCAATCTTCTTCAAGGGTATAACGTCCAAAAAATTAACGTCTGCTAAGGGAGGGTAAATCCAATGTCCACAGATATTATGCCTGAACCAGGCCGTGATCGATTTCATGGAAAAACAGTTGTCATCACAGGTGGTGCCGCCGGAATGGGGAGTGTCGCCTCCCTTCAATTTGCTAACGAAGGCGCCAGCGTCGTCATCCTCGATATTCAAAAAAAGGCCGGCGAAGAGGTTGTGCAAACAATCGAAAAGAACGGTGGCACGGCCATGTTCATTGAAGCCGATGTGTCGAGCGCCGATCAGGTAACCGCTGCTTTTGATACCATCGCCGAAAAAGTTGGCCCCTATGACGTTCTGTTCAACCATGCCGGCACCATCACGGTAAAGCCCCTAGATGAATCAACTGAAGAAGATTACGATCGCCTGATGGACATCAATGTAAAATCTGCATTTTTGGTCTGCCGTCGTGCCGTGAAAGAAATGAGCGCCAATGGTGGCGGCTCCATTGTTATTACGGCATCCATCGCTTCAGAGCTCGGTTACGCTCTGGAATCCCTTTACTGCATGACCAAGGGTGCGGTCCTTCAATTATCACGGGTTATTGCTACAGAATATCGAGATCGCGGCATTCGCTGTAACGCCGTATGCCCGGGCTTTGTTAAGACGGCCCACGGTCTGCGCGAAATTGACGAACTGGATGCCGCCGGGCAAGCATGGGAAGAGGGCGCCTTGACCGAAGCCCAAGGCCGCATTTGCGAACCGGAAGAAGTCGCGGCTGCCGTTTTGTTCCTGGCATCCGATGAAGCCAGCTTCATTAACGGCAATGCCCTATACGTCGATAATGGCTGGTACACCAAAGGCTAATAAAGAAAAGCAGAGGGAGGTGTAAATGACAAAGCTACCTT
Organism: uncultured Thalassospiraceae bacterium; assembly: GCA_965602455.1. GTDB lineage: Bacteria > Pseudomonadota > Alphaproteobacteria > Rhodospirillales > Magnetovibrionaceae > CBFCYL01. The sequence goes on from CBFCYL010000027.1 coordinate 12,653, forward strand.
CAACGGCACGGGTCGTCATAATCGGCGGCGGCGTGGTCGGAACATCGGGGCTGTATCATCTAGCCAAGGCCGGGTGGACGGATTGCCTATTGCTGGAAAAAAACGAACTGACCTCGGGCTCGACCTGGCACGCGGCGGGGAACTGCCCAAATTTTTCCGGCTCTTGGTCGATCATGAAAATGCAAGCCTATTCAACCGAGCTATATCGCCGTCTGGGCGATGAGGTTGACTACCCGATCAACTATCACGTCACCGGTTCCATCCGTCTTGCGCACAGTAAAGAACGCATGCAGGAGTTTGGGCATTCGGTTTCCATGGCACGTCACCAGGGGATTGATTTCAAGATGATGTCGAACGGCGACCTGAAAGAAGTCTATCCGTTCCTTGAAACCCATGACCTTGCCGGGGGCTGCTGGGATCCGTACGATGGCGATATTGATCCCGCGCAGCTGACGCAGGCTTTAGCCAAGGGCGCACGCGACTTGGGCGCCAAGATTGTCCGCTTCTGTCCGGTGACGGGCGTCAGGCGCGAAAATGGTGAATGGATTGTTGAAACGCCAGAGGGCGAAGTTCGATGTGAGTACGTGGTCAATGCCGCCGGTTATAGGGCGGCGGAAATCGGCCGTATGTTTGGGCGCGACCTGCCTTGCGTTTCGTTGTCGCACCAATTCCTGATGACTGAGGAAATTGGGGAACTGGAGGCCCGCGACACAAGGCTTCCCCTGCTCCGCGATCCGGACAGCTCCTATTACCTGCGTCAGGAAAAGAACGGTCTGTTGCTGGGCCCTTACGAGCGCGGCTGCAAGGCACACTGGATCACATCGGATGATCCGATGCCGGACGATTTTTCATTCCAGCTTTATCCAGATGATCTGGACCGCATTGAATGGCATATCAATGATGCCTGCGAACGTGTGCCCATTCTGGGTTCCGTCGGCATGACCAGCGTCATCAACGGCCCAATCCCGTATGCACCTGACGGCAACCCGTTGCTGGGGCCGATGCCAGGCGTTCCCAATGCGTTTGAGGCCTGCGTCTTTACCTTCGGTATCGTCCAGGGTGGCGGGGCCGGCAAGATACTCGCCGAATGGATTATCGAAGGGCAAACTGAGTGGGATATGTGGTCGGTTGATCCGCGTCGGTATACTGGTTTTGTCGATGAAGACTACGCGATTAAAAAAGCGATTGAGATTTATTCCCACGAATACGCCATGCAGTTCCCTCATTACGAATGGCCCGCGGCACGGCGCAAGCGCTTATCGCCGCTTTATGAAACGCTAAAGGAAAAAGGCGCTCAATTTACCACCGCCGCCGGGTGGGAACGCCCGTCATGGTTTGCCCGACCGGGCGATGACACGTCGTTGGAGGCGCATGAAACCTATAAACGAGAAGGCCCCTGGTTCGAGGCTGTGCGCGAGGAATGTCTGGCCGTTCGGGATCAGGCGGGCATTCTTGACCTGCCCGGATTTTCACGTTTCAACATCAGCGGGCCCGGCTGCGTCGACTGGCTGCGCACTTTAGTGACCGGTGCGATCCCGAAACCGAGGCGCATTGGCCTCGTTTATTTTGCCACCCCGAATGGGCGAATACTCAGCGAAATGACGCTGACCCGGTTTGAAGAAGACAGCCTGCAACTGTTAAGCAGCGCCGGTGCCGAATGGCACGATTTCGAATGGCTCAATAAACACCGGCCTGAAGAGTCCGACATCAAGATCGAAAATGTTTCCGGTCAACGGGGAACCCTGGTTTTGGCCGGGCCGAACAGCCGGGATATTCTGGCCACGGTTTGCGATAGCGATCTTGGCAACGCCGCGTTCCCATGGCTCACCCATCAATCCGTTAACGTCGCCGGCGTGGCGTGCGCTGCCATTCGAGTGAGTTATGTGGGTGAGCTGGGCTGGGAACTTCACCTGCCCAATGATGATATGCCATCTGTCTACGAAGCCCTTTGCGCTGCCGGAAAGGGCTATGGGCTCAGGAATTTCGGTATGTACGCCATGGACTCCCTTCGCTTGGAAAAATGCTATCGCGTGTGGAAGGGTGATTTATCCACGGACTATTCGGTGTTGACCGGTGGGCTTGATCGTTTCGTCAAGCTCGACAAACCCGACTTCATCGGCAGGGCGGCGCTATTAAAAGAAAAGCAGGCCGGATCCACCGAACGGTTTACGCCACTTTTGGTCGATGCTGGTGATGAAGACGCCCCCTATCTGTCGACAGTCTGGAAGGGCGATGAACGGGTCGGGCTGGTAACGTCTGGCGGGTACGGTTGCCGCATTGAAAAATCCATTGCACTGGCAACGATCAGGGCTGACCTGGCCAAAGAAGGCACGGAAGTCGAGGTGGACATTTTTGGAACCCGGCGTAAAGCCGTTGTTGCAGGTGAACCCCTTTATGATCCAGACAACAGCCGTCTCAGGTCATGAAGATGGACTGATTTTGTCGTGAAAAATATTTGTTCTAGGCTGAGGTTCGTGTGGAGCGCAGGGCCAGCAGCATGTGCACCACCAGCGCTCCGATTAAAATTCCGCCGCCCAGAAGTGTTAACTCCGGAGGAGCCTCGTCAATTACCAGCCACACCCACAACGGGCCCAGAACGGTTTCCAGTAAAAAAATCAGGCTAACTTCTGGTGCAGGCAGATACTTGGGCGCTTGGGTGGTAAGCGCAATAGACACCGGAACGACAAACCCACCCAGTATCACAACATATACCCAGTCCATTCCCATCAACGACAGAGGTGCGGCTACGCCCACAACTGCGCTTGCGGCGAACAGTCCGCCAAGCCCGACAATCGCGACCGGATTTTGATTTGGGCCGTGACGCAACATGGTTAAAATCAACGCCAGCAATAGTGCCACGCCCACCGCCGCGCCGTCGCCGATAAATGTCGCTTGCCCCAGCCCCTCGCCCATGATGGCGGCGATGCAAGTCACACCCACCACTGCTGTCACCCACGTTCGCAGCGGCGCGTGCTCGCGCCAAAAAAAACTGGATAAAGCAGCGGCGAAAATGGGCGTGATGCTTAAAATCACCAGCGTATTTGCCACCGCGGTGTGGCGGATCGATATGACAAATAAAATGGTATTGATGGCAAACAGTGCCGCCATGAAAACACTTCTTCGATTAAGGACGATAAATGGCTTTGCTGGTCCGCATTTGTGTTTCCACATCAAATAGAGCGCCAAAGTGATAAAGGTAAAAAGCCCGCGCCAAAACAATAAAGACCACTGGTCAACGCTGATTAAACGCACCAGCAATGCATCGGGCGTGAGTATCAAAACCCCGCCGATGGCTAGCGCCAATCCTTTGGCTTGGGCAGGCCATTCACTCATTTAATGCGCATTCCATTCATCAGAAGGGTAAGGCGTGAAGTTCATGCTAACCACAGATCGCATGGAGAGCTCAACTCTAAAATTGGCTCGGAGTTCATGTTTAAGATAATTGCACCTTTCCGCAAGCGAAGCTCGTGCTTCCTGCTGGTTCCATGAACACATTGATGCATGGTTGAAGGCCGCAAAGCTGCATCCAAAGGGCGATGCATTGACCACTGCCTTTCACCTCCTTCATTTCACAGCACAGCGTCCTTGTGATGTTCTGAATATGACTGATCGACGCTATGATGGAGAATCAATTTTACTGCGTCAGCAAAAGACAAAAAAGCTAATTAAGGTGCCCTGTCATTTTACCCTCAAGAAATTCATCAATGCGTCCATTAAAAATTCTGCATCACATTATCTGGTCAACCATGAAGGAAAGAGAGTGCCCTATACGCAATTCAATAAAGCCTGGCGGGAAATATCTGAGATGGCTGGAATTAAACGGATAAAAAGTGAAGACCTTGATTTGTTCGCAGAACTGCACGATATGGATAAATCAAAGCTGAGCGATCTTCAGGCTCGTGACTTGCGGCGCACTGCGTGCGTTCGCATGTCAGAAGCTGGCTGCACCGAAAAACAGATCGCGTCTGTAACCGGGCACGCCATCGAGACTACCCGTCAGATACTGGAGACCTATATTCCGACAACAAGCAAACATGCATTGGCGGCCATACAAAAACTCGAAGATGCAGATAACGCCGCAAGCACGGAAGGTTTTGATGAATAATGTCTAACGCGTTAGACAAATCTACCCCTTAAGCCCTTGATTTCGCTAGGGCGTGAGAGTTCAAGATGTATTACTCTTGCTAACGGTAACCTGCTGAAAACATTACGTTTTTCAGCTTCGCGTTAGACAAAATCAAACCCCCGCCGGTGGAGTACGCTGGCGGGGGTTTTGTCGTTCAGGGGTGTTAGTCGCTATCGGGATTAAAAATAACTTCTGCAGTGATGCTTTCGCCCGTCCCAAGCTCAACCAATCCATCGTCTGCCGCCGCTTCACGGGAGGTTTTGCCAAATGCACCGTTCAGGTGTGACGCCGGCTCAACACAGAAAAAATTTTGATCGTTTGGTGTGAAAATAACCAGATGATGCAAGGGGTCGCCCGCCGTCATGGTCAACGACCTGCCCTCATTGGGCCAGCGTATCACCGCCCTTCCGTCCCAATCCTGAAACACATTATCAAGACCACTTGCAAGGTCATCACCGGCGCACAATGAACCGATCGCCGGGTGCTGGGTTTGGCTCTTCGTGGGCAGGCCATCCGGGCCGTTCAGGTGAATGGCTCCAACTTTTGCTTTTATGCTTGTCATGGCGGTGCGCGGAAAAAACGGGTGCAGGCCGATGCCCGCCGGCATGGGGTCGGCTGAACGGTTGGTCAGCGAAAGCGTGATGTTCAATGCGCCACCCCTAATGCATATTTCCTGACGGGCTTCGTAGCCCCAAGGCCATGCATCTGCATCGTGGCCCAAGGACAATTCCACACAGTTGGCTGCTTGCTCCTTAACATCCCACACAGATTGCCAGCCATGACCATGAATGGCGTGCGGTTCGGGTGGAAAGTTTGGCGGCAGGGTTATACTTTTCCCGCGCCAGTTAAACCGGCCTTGGGCAATGCGATTTGAAAACGGCACCAAGGGGTAACATGCCGATTGCAAGACGTCGGTGCAGTTTTTCGGTGCTGGGCGCAGCCATTCAACCCAGCCCTGCGCGCCCTTTTCGCGAAAGTTTAAAAGTGCGCCGCCCAGTGAAGGGTCGACTTCGGCCTCAAAGGCTCCGTCTTGAATAAGGATTGATGAGCCCATAACTGCCCCTAGCCGCCAAATGGCGTTTCGGGCAAACCCCTGACCCCGGGGCGCAGTGCAAACAAGGCCCCGGCATGGGGCTGACGGTCCAGCTCGGCATCGCCTTGGCCTTTGCGCGCAGAGGTTATGTAAAGGGTTTCAAGGTTTTCGCCGCCGAACATGCACGACGTCGGGCAGGCAACGGGCATCTCAACGATGCGATCAACCGAACCATCCGGCGCATAACGCACCACCCGCCAGCCGTTCCATTGGGCGTTCCACAGGTAGCCTTCGGCATCAATGGTAGAGCCATCGGGGAAGCAATCAGTGTCTTTAAGTGAGGCGAACTCCCTGCGGTTGGCAAGTTCGCCATTGTCGTTATCGTAATCAAAAGCCCAGATGGTTTGCTCGGGTGAATCGGCAAAGTAAAATGTTTTGTGATCCGGGCTCCACACCAGCGTGTTGGGAATAGCTATGTTATCGAGCACACGAACGGGCTTTAAGTCGGTATCAATACGGTAAAGGGCGCCGCTGGCGTTCGCTTCGCCGTCGTCCATGGTGCCGACCCAAAAACGCCCAGCAGGGTCACACTTGCCATCGTTAGGGCGGTTGTTCGGCTGGTCTTTTTCAAGCGGCGCAAGCTCAACGGTATCACCCGTTTTAATATCAAAGCGCAACAGCGCGCCGGGGCAAGCCAACAATAACGCATTGCCGCCTTCCATCATGGCCACCGCCGTTGCCGGGTGTGGCAAATCCCAATGCTTTATTGATGTGGTTTTCGGGTTAAGGCGAAACAATTTTGCCTGCTTGATATCCACCCACCACAAAACGCCATGCGCACCATCCCACAACGGGCTTTCCCCCAGTGTGTTTTGAACGTCGGCAGCAATTTCAAGTTCCATGGCAGTTGACCTAAGTATTACTCAAAACCTGCTGCTTCACGGGCTCTTTTTGATATTTCATCCCAATTGCCCGCATTCACCAATTCGCGCGGTGCGATCCAAGTGCCGCCGGTAAAGGCCACGTTCGGCAATGACAGGTATTTGCTAACATTATCCAGCGAAACGCCGCCGGTGGGGCAGAACTGCATTGTCGGCAAAACCGCTGAAGCGTTTTTAAGAAAATCCACACCTCCGCTTGTTTCGGCCGGAAAAAACTTTGCAATCTTATAACCACGCTGGTTAAGCGCCATCATTTCCGAAACGGTCTGCCCGCCGGGCAGCAACGGTATCGGTGCATCAGCGGCCGCGTCCAGCAATTCAACCGTATGGCCGGGGCTAACGGCAAATCGCGCACCGCGTTCGCAAACATCACTTAACTGTGCAGGCGTAAGCACGGTGCCTGCGCCGACGATGGCATCAGGCACGCCCTCGGCCATGGCCTGAATAATATCCAGCGCCGCAGGCGTGCGCAGCGTTACCTCCAAAACAGGAAGGCCGGCATCGACTAACGTTTTGGCCAGCTGCACGGCATCATCAACCCGATCGAGAATCATGACCGGGATTATGGATACCCCTTTCAAAGTTGTTCCCCATGGGGTCATGGCTAGGCCTCCCTTGCAGCGGGTTGTTGGGCATTTGCGGATTTCGGCATGGCGCTGAGCGGGATAATCGCCCCGGGCTGTGCAATAACGGCGCAGGCCAGCATATGGGCATGGTGGGCGGCGGCCTCGGGTGTGCCATCCTGCAATCTTGCTGCAAGATAACCGGCATTGAAGCTATCGCCCGCCGCCGTGGTATCAAGCGGGCGCGCCATCTTGTCCAGCGCCACACGCTGCCAGATTTCACCTTCATATATATCAAGGTCATCGCCACCGTGTTTCAGCACAACTTCGGGGCATGAAAAGCCTTCCAGCAAATTCTTACCATTGCCGTTGAAAATGGCGACCATGTCCTCAGACGACGGCAAAGCCAGCGTTGCGGCGTTAAGGGCCTCGGTGTTGGCGTTCACCTCGTCGCCATCTGCCCACAGGCGGGCGCGATAATTGGTGTCATAGGCGACCATGCGCCCTTCCGATTTCATTCTTCCGGCCAGCGCCAGCAATCGTTTGCGGCTTTCGGGTAGCAAGATGGCCAGCGTGATGCCGGAAAAATAAATAACATCAAACGCCGATAGTTTTTCAATTAATGCTGCGCCCGCCTCGCCTTCAAACAATTCGCGCGCCGGGGCGTTTGAACGCCAATAGGTAAAATTGCGCTCGCCCGTTGCATCAACATCGATGGCGTAAAGCCCCGCTTCGCGCCCCGGAACCTGCTCAACATGTTCGCAATGGATGCCTTCTGCCCGCCAAGCACTGACCATATGGTCACTGTAGGGGTCGTCACCTAAGCGGGTCACGTAATGAACATCCATATCATCGGCTTTTAACAACCGGGCAAGGTAGATGGCGGTATTCAGCGTATCGCCACCAAAGCGCATGTGCGCCTTTCCGGAGCGATCAGTTGCCTCCGACACTTCGACCATACATTCACCGATACAGGCGATTTTCATTCAGCCGCCCCCTTAATGCGAATGCCGGGGCGTTTTTTTAACGACCCCTGCATAGGTTGCATCCGTCTTCATCACCCCGCCATCGGCAAGCTGGCCCACGGTCTGGCGATAAAGTTCCTGCCACGGGGTTTGCGATGGCGGCACAAAGACCTCGACTTCACGGGCGTTCCATTCATTTTCCTCGACCAGTGCATTCACACGTCGCTTACCAAGGTCAACGCGAACCCGATCACCGCTGCGCAATCTTGCAAGGCCGCCACCCACTGCCGCTTCGGGGCTGGCGTTTAAAATGGATGGTGCATCCGATGTGCCGGACTGGCGGCCATCACCCATGGTCGGCAAAGATGTAATGCCCGCTTTTACCAATGCATCTGGCGGCAACATGTTAACCACCTCGGCGGAACCGGGGTAACCCACCGTTCCGCAACCGCGAATGACCAGTATGGATTGCTCGCTCACGCCCAAATCGGCATCGTTGATGCGGGCGTGATAATCTTCCGGGCCGTCAAAAACAACGGCAATACATTCAAAGGCATCCGGGTCTTTTGGATTGCTGAGATAACGGGCGCGGAAATCATCGCCCACCCCCGACATTTTAAACACCGCGCTGTCAAAAAGATTGCCCGACAACACCATCAACCCGGCATTTTCGCGCAGCGGCTCGGCAACGGTGCGGATAACGCGCTGGTCTTCACTTACGTTACCGCCAACATTTTCAGAAATCGTCTTTCCGCTGACGCTCAACGCTTTGCCTTTAAGCAAGCCGCCGGCCAACAGTTCGCCCATTACGGCGGGCACGCCACCGGCGCGGTAAAATTCTTCGCTTAGATATTCGCCCGTCGGCTGGCAATTGACGATTTGCGGAACCGCTTGTCCCGCGTCCTGCCATGCATCCATGGAAAGGCTTATCCCCGCATGGTGGGCAATGGCATTGATGTGCGGTGGCGCATTGGTCGATCCGCCAAGGGCCGAACATAAAACGATGGCATTATGAAAGGCGTCTTCGTTCAAAACCTTTGACGGCGTCAGGTCTTCCCAAACCATATCAACGATGCGCAGGCCGGTATCAAAGGCCATTTGTTCGCGCTCGCGGTAAGGTGCCGGAATGGCCGCGCAACCGGGCAGGCTCATGCCAAGGCCTTCGGCCAGACTGTTCATGGTCAGGGCCGTGCCCATGGTGTTGCAATGGCCGATGGATGGCGCCGAAGATGCAGCCAGATCCATAAATGTTTCTTCATTAATTTCACCCGCCGCCAATTGCTGGCGCGCTTCCCAAATCACCGTGCCAGAACCGACACAGCGGCCCTTGTAATGTCCGTTCAACATAGGCCCGCCGGAAAGCACGATGGCCGGAATATCTGCCGTTACCGCCGCCATAATTTGCGCCGGGGTGGTTTTATCGCACCCCGTGGTCAGCACCACGCCATCCAAAGGATAGCCGTGCAATATTTCAATCAAGCCCATGGCGGCAAGGTTACGGTCCAGCGCCGCCGTCGGGCGACGGCCGGTTTCCTGAATGGGATGCACCGGAAACTCCATCGGCACGCCGCCCGCATCGCGGATACCAGCGCGCACCCGCTCGGCAAGTTGCAGGTGATGGCGATTGCACGGCGAAAGATCGGAACCGGACTGGGCGATGCCGATGATCGGTCGTCCCGATTGCAGTTCCTCGCGGGTCAGGCCGTAATTCATATAGCGCTCAAGGTAAAGCGCGGTCATCCCGACATCATCGGGGTTATCAAACCACTGTCGGCTGCGCAGGTTTTTGGGGGAGCGCTTGGTCATGCTGCACCTCCCTAGCTTTCGTTAATCTTGCTGCGGCCGATAAGCGGGTATTGCTCGACCTCGTATATCTGCCCGTTTACCGGCGATGACCGTTCCGACAGCCAGAACAAAACATGCGGCGAGATTTGTTCGGGCCGTAAAATCGTACCGCTTGGGGCAAATGCTGCTGGAATGGATTCCAGCCAGTTTTCCGGGCGTCCTTCGGCCAACTGCACCTTGTGTTCGGTATCGGTCAGGGTCCAGCCAACATTAATCTGGTTGACCCGGATCCCTTCCGGCCCCAGCGCATCGCCCAAGTTGCGGGTCATGGTCATCAGCGCACCCTTGGACATGGAATACGCAAGAATATCGGTCTGGCCGCAGTAAGCATTGATGGAACCGATGTTAACAATGGAACCGTGTGATTTCTGGTTACGGAAAGCCTTCACCGCCGCCTGACACAAGAACAGAGGAGCGCGGGTGTTGACCGTGAAAATACGGTCAAAATCTTCAGGGGATACATTGGCGATATTGTTGCGCGGGAATATCCCGGCATTGTTGACCAGTCCATCAAGGTGGCCGAAGGTCTCCAGCGCTTTTGCGATAATCTTCTCGGGCGCACCCGGGTCGCTCAGATCGGCGGCAACCCAGTCAACGTTTTCACCCAGTTCATCGGCATTGGCCTTCAGCGCATCAACCCGCGAGCCATGGAGTAATACCTTCGCCCCCGCGCCATGAGCTGCCTTGGCAATGGCCCAGCCGATACCACCGGATGAACCGGTGACGATGATGACCTTGTTATCAAGTTCCAGTTCCATGGTCTTGCTTCCTTGGTATTAACGCCGCTAAAACACAGATGCTACGCAGCGCCCCTGTAAATCGCCTTGGTGTTCGGGTTAGCGCCCTGCAATACGGACGCGACATTATTGGCCGTAAACAGGCTCATTTCACGGTATGTGCGTTCCGTAAGTGATGCAACATGCGATGTAATGATGGCGTGGTGATGCGTCGTCAACGGATCATCCTGAACCGGGGTTTCATCCGCAACCACATCCGCTGCGTAGTGAGCCAAGCTGCCTTCATCGAGGGCGTGTAATAATGCCCCCGTATCAACCAGCTCCCCTCTCGCCGTATTGATCAATACGGCGCCCGGTTTCATTTGCGATAGCAGTTTCTTGTCAAATAAACCGCGGGTATCTGTCGCCAGCGGGATATGCAGGGAAACCACATCAGCGCGCGGTAGCGTTTCCATGAGGCATTTCTTCAGTCCCTGGATTCCATTACCGTTGCGCCCACACACATTCACATTCATGGAGAAAGCTTCGCATAACTTAGCAACCCTTCCGCCAATATTTCCACCACCGATAATGCAGATATTTTTTTTGCAAACATCATCGCCGTTATAATCGCTTCGCCAGTCCCAGTTGTTGTGCTTAACCTCAAGAACGTTGCTAAAACCACGACGGATGCTCATCAGAATTAACATCATGGTGTGTTCGGCAACGGCAGTCGCATTCAGGCCCGGCGCATGCACCACGGCTATATTTTTTTCTGCTGCTGCCTGCAAGTCGACATTATTCAGCCCCGCACCACAGCGCGCGACAACACTCAGGTTCGGACATTTGTCCATTAAGGTGCGGTCCAATTGGCCGATGCCGCGTGTAATGATGGCGGTAATATCCGCAAACGGAAGATCGTGCCCCAGCGCATCCGGCGTCGGAGACATAATGACCGGTCCCGCTTTCTCAAGAACCGGCATGGCATCATTATGAATGGTTTCTAACATCAAAATGGTCATGACAACTCAACTTCCTCGTCTGTGCTCGTTACGACCGGAGGCGTACAGGTGATTTCCAGCGGACGTATCGAGTAAATCATCGCTTAGAATGTCATCATCAAGCGTAACGTCGGGTTGGCTGGTGATTTCCACCAGATTGCCGGAAGGATCGCGTGTGAACATCTGGATAGCACCATTATCAAGGCGGCGGATTTTTCCCCACACCTCGATATCAATTACCCCGGCCTTTTTCATACGCCGGAATATTTCATTAAAATCATCAACAACAATGCAGAAGTGAGCGCGGTGCGGCTTTACATCCTTGAGTTCATTCATGTGAATTTGCACGCCATTTGAAAACTTGAAAAACTGCGATGGAAAATCGTGATCAGGCGTTTCATCCAGCTCAACACCGATGACGTCGCGATAAAAAGCCACCGCTGTATCCAGGTCATCCACCAGTATGTTTATGTGGTGCATAATTTTTTGGCCTGTCATCTTCAAGGTTTCCTTTGCTCAGGTTTGCGGCGCTAGCGCATATTCAGCAACAAAATCATCGTTTAATGTTAAGCCCCAGCCGGCGCCCACGGGCGGTGCGAACGCCCCATCTTTGGCTGTGATGGCTTCGTTCACCAGCTCGCCCATGAACGGGTTTGCACCTAAAGAATATTCAATGACCCGCGCCGCCGGGCTGACAAAAGCAAGGGTCAGGCCCGCCATAAACGAAAACGCCGACCCCCAACAATGGGGTGCCAGCTCTAGCTGGTTGGCAACCGCTAACGAGGAAATTTTTAGGCCTTCGGTCAAGCCGCCGCATATGGCCATATCGGGCTGTAAAACGTCTGCAGCCTCACGGTCAATCAGGTCTTGAAAGTCAAAACAGGTAAACTCGCTTTCCCCCATGGCAATGGCCGTGGTTGCGTCGCGTTTAACGGAAGCCATGGATTTGTGCGCATCGGCGCTAACCGGCTCTTCAAACCAGCGAAGGTTTAAATCCGTCGTGCGCCGGGAAAACTCACGGGCTTCCGGGGCACTGAACGTGCCGTGGGCATCAACCATAATGTCGATATCATCGCCTAGATGGTTGCGCGCCGCGGTTACGCGGGCAACGCTGGTCGAAACCGTTTCATCCATCACGCCGATGCGCATTTTCACACCCTTGAAGCCACGGTCCACATAAGACTGAAGTTGCGCGCCAATGTTTTCGGCATCGGCCCAGCCGCCGCTGGCGTAACCATCCATGGCATCACAAGTGGCCCCGCCCAAAAGATCTAGAACGGGGGTTTCAAAATGCTTCCCGGCCAAATCCCACAAGGCAAGATCAACGCCGCTCATGGCGGAAATTAACAGCCCGCGACGCCCCAGAACATGAAACGAGCGCCCCCTGCTTTCTCCGTATTGCTGGCGGGGGCCATTATATAGTGCCGACCAAATGCGATTGATGGACTTTGCGTCCTGACCGATCAATTGCGGTTTCAGTTCGCGCTCAATCACCAGCGCCAATGCTTCGCACGAGCCTTGCGAACCCACGGCCGCTTTGGCCTCGCCATAACCTTTCAAACCGTTTTCAAGCGTAACGGTGACCAAGGTCATGTCGAAACTGGTCATCCGTCCAAAGTCCGAAACGTGTTGGCCTTCCTCAGGAATTGGAAAGCTGAGCCACTTTGCTTCAACGTTGGTGATGGTGGTTCCGGGCATCAGAAAAAGCTTCCTTACTTGATCAGCGGCACGATGTGCTCGCACGATCGCTTGACCATTTCGGTATAGAATTCCTCGCTGAGCAGACTGCTGCCATGATCTTCGATGAACTGAAGCTGTTCCGGTGAAATATCCACTGGGTTGGTTTCCACCTGATTTGACCACTGGGTCACCGGCGTGCGGTCAATGGGCGTCACAAATTCCAGCGTCATGGCGTTGTCATAACCGACTTCCTTAAGCGTTTTAACAATTTCCGACCAATCAAGCTGGCCCATGCCGGGGGGCATGCGGTTATTATCAGCCACATGAAAATCGACCAGCATGTCGCCTGCTGTGCGGATGGCTTCCATGAAGTCAACTTCTTCGATGTTCATATGGAATGCATCCAGACAAACACCACAATTCGGCCCCACGTCCTTGGCCAGTGCAACGGCCTGGTCGGCGCGGTTGAGGAAATAGGTTTCAAACCGGTTCAACGGCTCAATGGCAATCTTGATGCCGTATTTTTCAGTAAGTTCGTAAACTTCTTTCAGGCCATCAACGACCCATTGCCATTCTTCTTCGGGCGTACCATCAGGTGAAACCTTGCCGACGGTCGCGGGAACCACGGTCAGTTCCGAACCTTCAAGTTCGTGAACCATGGTGGCAACGCTTTTCATATAATCCACGGTGGCGGCACGCTGGCCTTCATCCTTTGCGGCGAGGTTACGATCACCCAGCGTTAGTGTTACCGAACCCCAGCAAAACATGCCCAGATCTTTCAGCAGCGGACGTATTTCCTTGGTGTCGTATTGGTCAGGCTCACCGCTGATTTCGATACTTTCAAGACCCCATTGCTTGCCGCGCTTCAGGGTCATTTCAACGGGTTCGGCCCGCATCCAGTTGTGTGTGGATAGATGCATTGTCTTGTCCTTTTACAAGTAGCGGTTAATCATGTTTTCCATCATTTCCTGACGCCCTGAACGCGGTTGCGGTTCAAGGTTCTGGCCCAGAACATGAGATTCTAGATCTTCCATGGAAAACTTGCTGTCGAGAATGTTGCGGCCCAGTTCCTGATCCCAACCGTCATAACGGGCATCGACAAATTCGCTTACCTTGCCGTCTTCGATCATGCGCGCGGCCATTTCCAGACCTCGTGCGCAGGTATCCATACCGCCTATATGGGCATGGAAAAGATCATCAGGCTCGGTGGACTGGCGGCGAGGCTTGGCATCAAAGTTAACCCCGCCCGTCTCAAAACCGCCGGCCTGTAAAATTGTATAAAGGGCGATGGCCACTTCCGGCACGTTGTTAGGGAACTGGTCTGTATCCCAACCGTTTTGCGGATCACCACGGTTCATGTCGATGCTGCCCAAAAGGCCATTGGTCGCCGCATAACTCAATTCGTGCTCAAAGCTATGGCCGGCCAAGGTCGCGTGGTTCGCTTCAATGTTAAGCTTGATCTCGTTTTCCAGACCGTACTTCATCAGGAACCCGTGCACGGATGCACTGTCGTAATCATATTGGTGTTTGGTTGGTTCCTGCGGTTTGGGCTCGATTAAGATGGTGCCCTTGAAGCCGATCTTGTGTTTGTGTTCGACAACCAGGTTCATGAACCGGCCCATTTGGTCGGTTTCGCGCTTCAGGTCGGTATTAAGAAGTGTGTCATAACCCTCGCGCCCGCCCCACAGCACATAGTTTTCGCCACCCAGACGATGGGTCGCTTCCATGACGTGTTTCACCTGAGCTGCTGCGTAGGCGAAAATTTCCGGATCGGGGTTGGTTGAAGCACCCGCCATATAACGGCGGTTACTGAACAGGTTGGCGGTGCCCCACAGAAGTTTCAGCCCGGTGCGTTCCATTTCTTTTTCAACAAGGCCTGCAATATGGTCAAGGTTGGCATTGCTTTCCTTGAGGCTGCTGCCTTCCGGTGAAATATCCCGGTCATGGAAACAGAAATACGGCGCGCCGAGTTTTTCAAAAAATTCGAACGCCGTCTTAAGTTTCAGTTCGGCCATGGCAAGCGGGTCGCCACCGTTCATCCACGGACGAAGGATGGTTTGGCCACCAAACGGGTCACCACCATCACCGCAGAAAGTGTGCCAGTAACACACGGCAAAACGCAGATGGTCTTCCATCCGTTTTCCAAGAACGACCTTGTCCGGGTCATACCAGCGAAAAGCCATGGGGTTTTCCGTCGTCGGGCCTTCATAAGCTATTTTTTCAATATTCTCGAAAAACGGTTTCATGGCTTTTACTCCTGTTAAGTCAGGCGGGCCTTAAGCGGCCTTCGCCTTAAATTCCTGTTCAAGGGCTGAATACAAACGGCGAAAACGCTCACGGCGCTCGCCATAGATGTCGGACAATCCGGCTTCGGGTTCGATGATGCTTTTGACCTGAGGTGCGGTGCATATCGCTTCGGGTGCTTCGCCGCTAAGGGCTAGGCGGGCAAGACGAGCAGCGCCAAAGGCGGGGCCGACTTCCGCGTTTTTGTGATAATCAAGAGGACGGTTCAGGACGCTGGCGAGAACCCTTCCCCACAACTGGCTGCGCGCACCACCGCCAATTACAGACACACTGTCGATGTTTGCGCCCGCCGCTAAAAGTGCATCCTGTCCATCGGCGAAAGCATAAGCGACACCTTCCAAAACCGAACGCCCCATGGCGGCGCGGTCGGTTTCGTGGTTCATGCCGAAAAATACACCCTGCGCACGAGGGTTGTTGTGCGGTGTGCGCTCACCGCTCAGGTAAGGCAAGAAAACCGGGCTATCACTTTCAAGGCCGCTGGCCTCGACTTCGCTAAGCAGTGATGCTTCATCCCTGGCGCCACTGACATTCGTCACCCATGTCAAACAGCTTGCGGCGCTTAAGATGACGCTCATCTGGT
This sequence comes from uncultured Thalassospiraceae bacterium, assembly GCA_965602455.1. GTDB lineage: Bacteria > Pseudomonadota > Alphaproteobacteria > Rhodospirillales > Magnetovibrionaceae > CBFCYL01. The sequence continues at coordinate 28,407 of CBFCYL010000027.1, forward strand.
GCCATGTATCGGGCAGGCAATGGCAAAACGCGTGTACCGCCTGTTCCGGATTTGGCGAATATTTTTCGTTGGCGACAAAATACACACCGGAAGTGCCCAGCGACAAAAATGCCCGCCCCGGCACAACCGTGCCGATACCAACGGCACCAGCCGCGTTATCCCCGGCACCACCGGCAACCACAACGTTGCCCTTAATCCCCCACGCCTCGGCCAATTCCGGGCGCAGGGTGCCGGAAGGCTCGGAACCTTCAACCAGCGTGGGCATGTGCTCACGCCCCAGCTCGCAGGCACCCAGCATTTCATCAGACCAGTCACGCTGGGCCACATCCATCCACAACGTTCCCGCCGCATCAGACATATCGGATGCATATTCCCCGGTAAGGCGCAGGCGGACGTAGTCCTTGGGCAAAAGCACCTTGTGAACTTGGGAAAATATTTCCGGTTCGTTATGCTTCAGCCACAGCAATTTGGGCGCCGTGAAACCGGGCATGGCCAGATTTCCGGTAATGGATCGCGAACCGGGAACCAGCACTTCCAGTTCCGCACACTCGGCTTCGCTGCGGCCATCGTTCCATAAAATCGCCGGGCGCAAAGGGTTGTCATGCTTATCCAGCACCGTAGCGCCGTGCATCTGGCCTGAAAGGCCCACAGCGCGAACCCGCGACAACTGTGAAGCATGGCCAAGCTTCAGTTTCGACATGGCTGTATCAACGCCCTGCCACCAATCCTCGGGGTTCTGTTCCGACCAAAGGGGCTGAGGGCGCATGACATCAAGGGGCGCTGTCGCCTGACCGACGATCACCTGATCGTCGTCTACGAGAACGGCCTTAACGGCAGAAGTGCCAATGTCGATGCCAAGATACATAAGAATTACGTTTCCTTATTGCGTGGTCAGGTAAATGCCGTACAGGTATGCCGATCCGATAGACAGCGCCAGCACGACGATGAAAATAATTGTTACGATGATTGCGGTGCGCAGCACCTGACCGTATGTCTTTCCTTCAACGCACACCGGCACCAGGTTAAATGCCAGCCCGCCGATAAATACGAGCGCCGCGCCGGCAGTGAAAAGAACCCTGCTGAACGGCTGGAAAATCATGAAAAGTGCAATAAGGCATAGGGCAATAATGCCAAGCTCCAGTCGCTTTGCCTGTTTGCGGGTCATGCCTAATTGTTGGCCTTTTTGCTTTACGGTATTGTTCATGCCATCACCAACTGTTCATCACCGCCAAATATCAGTGTTTGCGACGGTTTGCTTTTAAGGATAATTTTTTCGCCCTGCTCTACCCGCTTGTCGCGGCTAACGACGACACGTAATTCCGTTTCGCCATCAAGAATATGCAAAAGGGTTTCCGCGCCCATGGGTTCGATAAGGTCGACCATGGCGCTGATGGTGTCATCGCCCTCCCGGTCAACAATTTGAAATGCGCGGGGACGAATGCCCATGGTTACTTTTGATCCCAATTCAATGCCTTCGACCGCCTTGTCAACATCAACGCGAATTTTCTGCGAGCCTATATCCAGAGAAGCGTGGCCATCACTGAAGTCGGTCAAGGTCGCGTCGAGCAAATTCATCGATGGCGTGCCGATGAAACCGGCAACAAACAGGTTTTTCGGGTGAGTGAAAATGTCATGCGGGGTGGCGACTTGTTCGATAGCCCCATCGCGCATGACGGCGATACGGTCAGCCATGGTCAACGCTTCGAGCTGGTCATGGGTCACGATCACCGTCGCCTTCGAAAGGCCTGCCAAAATCTCCTTGATCTCGCCACGCATGGTCTGGCGCAGCGTTACATCAAGGCGGCTCAACGGTTCGTCAAACAAAAAGCAGTTGGGATCACGAACCACGGCGCGGGCAACGGCAACGCGCTGCTTTTCACCTTCGCCAAGCTGGCCGGGTAAACGGTTCATCACATCGGTCAAGGCAAGCGCGCGGGCGACTTCCTGTACCCGGGTTTCGATTTCGCCCTCGGTCATTTTCTCGGCACGTAACGGAAAAGCCATGTTTTCAGCAACGCTCAACGTCGGGTATAGGGCGTAAAACTGAAATACCATCGCTATATCGCGTTCCGATGGGGAACGGCCGTTCATCAGCTCATCGGCGATGTAAACGTCACCATCTGAAACTTGCTCAAGGCCGGCGATCATGCGCAACGTTGTTGTCTTGCCACACCCGGACGGGCCAAGCAGGCAAAGCACTTCACCCGCCTTGATTTCAAGGTCAACACCACTGACGGCGGTCAGGTCGCCGAATCGTTTGGTCAGGTTTTGTACGCGAATGTTTGACATGATTTCCCCGCCCCTATTTCTTCACGGTTCCGAAGGTAACCCCGCGCAGCAGATGGTTTTGCAGCATGTAGGTCACGATAAATACCGGGATCAGGAACAAAGTGATGATCGCCGACAGCAGGCCCCAATCCACGCCCAGTTGCCCGCCCATGGCCCGCGCCATGGCAACCGGAACCGTGCGCGTGTCGTTGCCGGTCAACAGCAATGCGAACAGAAATTCGTTCCAGGTCAATATCAGGGCAAAGACCGATGTCGCGGCCAGACCGGCCTTCAGTTGCGGAATGCAGATCTTGAAAAAGACCATGAATTCGTTGATGCCATCCAGTCGCGCCGCATCTTCAACATCGGTCGATAATTCATCGAAAAAGCTTTTCATCATCCATACTGAAAAAGCCATATTGAACATGGCGTACAGCAGGATAATGCCGATATAGCTGCCGCTCAGGCCCGTGATCCTGAACATCAGGAAAATCGGGATAATGACCACAATCGGTGGCAGCATGCGCGTCGTCAGAATAATGAATAAATATGTATCGTTGCCTTTAAGCGGATACCGGGAAAACCCGTAAGCCGCCAAGGTGCCGATGACCAACGCCAGCAACACGCCCGCGCCGGCAATGAAGATCGAGTTAAAGAAGAACAGCCCCATGCCGGTCGACAACTGGTCACCAGCATCCGTTACCCGGTAAAATACGCTAAAGAAGTTATCCATCGTCGGGGTGAAAAACAGCTTCGGCGGGGTTGCCAGGGCATCCTGCCTTGATTTGAATGCCGTCAGGACAATCCACATAACAGGGGCGAAGTAAATCAAGCCGATTGCACCGGCAATAATGCTACGGCCCCATCCGGCTTCACGAATACCGCGCTCTTTTTTCTTGAATATCATTTCAAGACCCCTCCTCGTTCCGTTGGTTGACGAAGTAGAGGTAGAGGTTTGTCAAAACAATCACGACAAACAGCAAGATGTAGGACAATGCAGAAGATTGGCTGGTTTTGAAGAACTGGAAAGCCATACGGTAAACATAAACCGCAATGGTTTCTGTGGCTGTTCCCGGCCCGCCAGCGGTAATGATGTAAATAATATCAAAAAGCTTGAAAGTTTCGATGGTCCTGAAAAGAACCGCCAGCAACAAAAGCCCCTTAATGTATGGGAAGGTAACCGTCTTGAACCGTTCCCACGGGGTGGCGCGATCAACCTCCGATGCTTCGTAAAGATACTGCGGAACGCTGACCAAGCCAGCCAGCACCAATAACATTACAAACGGTGACCACATCCAGGCATCGGCAATCACGATACCGGCGATGGCGCCCCATTTCGTTGCCAGCAAGGTCAAGACCTCGCCGCTGAAATACTTATAAACCTGACTGATCACACCAAAGGTGGGTTCGTAAAAGAGCTTGAAAAAGGCCCCAACCGCCACGAATGACAGCATCATCGGGGTCAGGATCAGCATCAGGATTTCACGGCGCAGGGGGAATTTCTTGGCAAACAACAAGGCAAGGCCAAAGCCGATGATCAGTTGCAGCAAAACGCTCAACGATACAATCGTTGCTGTTGTCTGGAAACGTTCCCACACCACGGGATCGGTAAAAACTTTTTCGTAATAATGCAGGCCCGCGAACCGGGGTGGTTTCATGGATGAGGCTTTATAGTGAAAGAAGCTCAATCCGAACGACCACATCAACGGGAAGATGTTCATGACGAACAACAACACAACGGCAGGAGTAATCAGTAAGGCGCCGCGGCGTTTTGGGTCCATTAGCCATTGTAAAAAGGCGGTCATAAAATTTATCCCGGTTGCACTGTTGTTGTTCAAAAAAACTTGTTGATTAAATTGTTAAACAAATAAGGTTGAGGGGGCGGGGGTATGGGAGGAATTGAATACCCCCGCCCTTCTCAGTCGGCGTCGTTAGTCAAGAGGACGGACTTAGTTGATCCGTCCTGCTTCGGTCAGGAGATCTTGCTGGAAGGCAGCAATTTCGTTCATGGCTTCCTCGGCCGAAATCTGGCCGGTGATCGCCTTGTCGAACTGTTCCTGTTGTTGGGTCAGCAATTCAAAGAACTCGGGAACGTGCCAGAAGTCCTTCTGCCATTTCAGAAGGTTCTTGTGAGCACGGTTCCAGGGCTTGATGCTGTCGTATTCCGGCATCGCCATGACACTTTGAAGAGCAGAACTGCCGCCACTTTTGGCGAAGTTAAGCTGCGTGTCCTTGGACAACCACCACTTCACGATGTTGAGAGATTCTTTCACAACTTCGTCGCTGTTCCAGGTTGTCAGCACGAACGGCTGGCCACCCATAACATCGGAGCGATCCAATTCGGCACCACCGTTCTTGGTTCCGGGCGGCAGGGCATAACCTGTCACGTCGGCAACCGTGGAGACCTTCGGGTCAATGGCGGTAGCGGATACAGCGTTCCAATTGACGATCGCCGCAATCTTGCCCTGCATATACAGGTCATTGATGGCGAAGATGCCCATCTGGCCAGTTTTGGCAACCGGGGGAGAATACTTCAGCAAATCCACATACTGTGCAAAGCCGCGAGCAGCGGAACCGGAGTTAACAACACCAGCAGCCTGAGCGTGAGGCTGGTTAGATTCATCCCAGATGCTGCCGCCATTTTGCCAGATAAAGGCAAGTGCTTGACCGGAAGAGAAGTCATAAGCTTTACCGGCCTGGTAAGCAGTGCCATAGAAGTCGTCACGGGCAATGCCACTGCCAAGCTGGGAACCGGCGCTACGGCGGAAGAATTCACCGATGTTACCCCAGGTTTTCCAGTCTACCTTTTCCCAATCTTCATAGGTGCAGGGAAGCTGTTTACCATACTTGGCCTTGAAAGCTGCCTGTTCGCCGTCATGGCAGAACAGATCTTTGCGATATACAGCAACCTTGGTGTCCGGCATCTGCGGGAAACCGTAGATGTTTTTAGACTTATATGGATAAGTACCATAAGACTCGGTCAAAGCCGGGTGAACATCTTTCAAAATGCCCTGAAGTTCGGCATCCTGGTCGATGTATTTGTTCAGCTTCATGAACTGGCCGCCTTCGATGAAGGTGCCGATCC
>CBFCYL010000028.1:0-33521 GCA_965602455.1 uncultured Thalassospiraceae bacterium
TAGACGAAGGGGACTTAAAAAAGAGGACTGAAAGACCCCCGTGGTTTAGACCCTCACTTTGCACCGGGCAAGGGGTTTGTTCGTGTCCTGTGCGCGTTTAGCCCATATGTCGCTTGGCGCTCGCAATGAAGGCTTCGACGGCCTCGGGCTCGGTATTGAACGCCGTGACCAAGCGAACCGTCAGGTCTGGGGCGTCGTCGCTTTCATCCCAGCGGTAAAAGCCAAAGCCATCGGCTTCCAGCGCGTCTGCGGTCGTTCGCGCCAGGTTACAAAACACCGTGTTGGCCTCGACCGGATGGGCCAGCGTTGCCCCGTCAAGGGCGGCCAGTCCATGGCCAAGCTCGGCTGCCCGGGCGTTGGCCAGGGTGGCGTTTTCCAGCCAGTGGCCGTTATCCAGTGCGGCCAGCCATTGGGCGGCGATAAAGCGCATCTTGGAAACCAGGTGTCCGCCGCGCTTGCGCCGGTAGGCGAGGTCGGTGCGCATATGCTCATTGACCTCAAACGCAACCACGGCCTCGGCCATCAACGCACCGTTTTTGGAAAGCCCGAAGCTGAGCACATCAACCCCCGCTTCGCGCATTGCCTTAGGATCAACATCCAGCGCCACCAGCGCATTGGCGAGGCGCGCGCCATCCATGTGCAGCTTCAGCCCGTGGCTGTGCGCCACATCGGCAATGGCGGCGATTTCATCAAGGGTGTAAACGGTGCCTGCTTCCGTTGCCTGTGAAATGGAAACCGCCGCTGGCTTGACCTGGTGGACGCCGCGGTTGGGTTCGCTTAAGCGGTCGTTGAGTTCGGCGGCGCTGAGCTTGCCGTGCTCGCCGGTTAACGTCACCAACTTGGCACCACCGGTGAAAAACTCGGGCGCTGCGCATTCATCGACGTTGATGTGGGCTTCGTCGTGGCAGTAGATGGCACCATAAGGCGGGCAAATGGCGGCCAGCGCCAACGCGTTGGCGGCGGTGCCGGTGGCGGTCAGTAATGCCAGTCCATCCGGTGCACCAAAAAGCTCAAGGATGACCGCCTCGGCCCTTGCCGTCAGGTCGTCGCCGCCATAGGCCCGCGCCCAGCCCTCGTTGGCTTCGCTCAATGCCGCCAGTATCTTCACCGATGCGCCGCTGGCGTTGTCGCTCATGAAATTTGCTGGGTTCACGGTGCTGTCGCCTCTTTAATAACAATGTCGACGGCTTCAACCGAACGGCTTTCGCGATCAAGGCGAAAGGCGCGGGTGTCGGCGGCCTTTCCATTCTGGTCGACAGCGGTAATCAACCACACCAGTTCCGCCTCGAACGCCATGTCGAGGTCGTGCTCGGAAGGTTTTGCCGCGCCGCCGGGATGGGAATGAAAATGCCCGACCATGGCTTCGTCTGTTGTTTCCAGTTCACGCATCAGGTCAAAACGCACCTTGGGGTCAACTTCAAAACGGTCATTTTCCTGACCGGGCGCTAGGTTCACACTGGGGCGGATGTGGGTGATAAAAATTTCACCGTCTTTACTAAACCCGCCCAGCAGACCACAGCTTTCGGTTGGAAACGCGGCTTCGGCCAACGTTTCAATTTCGCTTATCTGGGTGCGCGAAAGGCGGATCAAGGCCCAACCTTAACGCGGCCCAGTTCGCGCCCGGTTTCCAGATCCAGGATAATCAGCGTGTCGACACGCTCGACACCGTCGGTGCCGTCTTCATCAACGCTGATGACCAACCGGCCATCGCCGATGGTGGTGCTGACGATGCGCCCCCCATGGGGAAGGCTCACCTGCGCATTATCAGCAAAACGCCCGGCGCCCTGTTTGGTGGGTGCTGCGGGTGTTAATGGCGCATCGGTGGTGCCGGAAAAGAAAGAAAAGTCCGGGTTTTGGCTTTTCTGGATCATGCCATAGACGATGAGGATCATCACCGTGATGATCAAAAGCCCTAGAACAGCAACGATACCCTTGAGTGCACGCACGGTTTATGTCCAATCTCTTGCCCATGAGCGACGATACCAAACCCGATACCGCCCCCCAGAGGACATACACCGTCACCATTGGTGAGGACAAGGCCGGGGTGCGCCTCGACCGTGCACTGAGCGACGAACTGGCCGATTTGTCCCGCGCCCGCCTTCAGGCATTGCTGGCGGAAGGCCGGGTTTGCCACGCTTTGGCGGATGGCACCCCCGGTGCTGTGGTGACGGAAGGCAAGCGCAAGGCAGTGCCCGGCGAGACCTTTATTGTCACCGTGCCGGCCCCGGCCCCGGCCCGACCCAAGGCGCAGGCCATCGCGCTGGACGTGGTCTATGAAGATGATGACCTGATTGTAATTGATAAGCCGCCCGGCATGGTGGTGCACCCGGCCCCCGGCAACCCGGATAAAACACTGGTCAACGCCCTGTTGGCCCATTGCGGGGTCTCGCTTTCCGGTATCGGCGGCGAGGTGCGCCCCGGCATCGTCCACCGGCTGGACAAGGGCACCGGCGGCCTTTTGGTGGCCGCCAAGAACGATATCGCGCACCGCGGCCTGAGCGCCCAGTTTGAAGACCGTTCGCTCAGCCGCACCTATGTGGCTCTGGTCTGGGGGGTGCCGACGCCGCTTGAGGGCGACATCAAGGGCCAGATGGGGCGCTCGACGCGCAACCGCAAGAAAATGGCCGTGGTGAAGCAGGGCGGCAAGTACGCCGAAACCCATTACCGGGTGCGCGAAAGCTATGGCGGTCGGGTGGCGCTGGTTGAGTGCAAATTATCCACAGGACGTACCCACCAGATTCGGGTGCACATGGCTTCTATTGGCCATCCGGTGGTGGGGGACCCGCTTTATGGCGGCAGCGACAAAACCCGCGCCCGCGCCCTGCCAGCCGGGGCTGAGGCCAATATCGGCGCCCTGGGCCATCAGGCATTATATGCCTTTAGTATAGGGTTTTTACACCCAACTACTATGCAAAAGGTTAATTTTGAGAGACCTATACCAAAGTATATCAATGCGTTAGTAAATGAGTTAGAAAAGATTTGACAGAATAAATAACCTACCTATACAGTATGGTATTGAACGATCCGGGGGGATCGAGCGCCCGTGCGAAAACCCGCACAACGAGCATTGTTTTTCAATACACGCTTTTAGGGAGATATTTATTATGGCTACCAGCGCCCCCTCGGCCTCTCTGGACCTCAGTCCGGAACACAACCTCACCCGCTACCTTCAGAAAATTCGCAAGTTTCCGTTCCTCACCCACGACCAAGAGTTGCTCTATGCCCGGCGCTGGCGCGACCTCGAAGATGACGAGGCCGCCGCCCATATGGTCAACGCGCACCTGCGCCTGGTGGCTAAGATTGCCATGGGCTATCGCGGTTATGGCATGCCGGTGGCCGAGCTGATTTCAGAAGGCAACATCGGCATGATGCAGGCGGTCAAGAAGTTTGACCCGGAAAAAGGCTTTCGCCTTTCCACCTATGCCATGTGGTGGATCAGGGCGGCCATCCAGGAATACATCCTGCATTCGTCATCCATGGTCAAAATGGGCACCACGGCGGCGCAAAAGAAACTGTTTTTCAACCTCAGGCGCCTGAAGGGGCAAATGCAGGCCTATGAAGACGGTGATTTGCTGCCTGAGCACGTGAAGGACATTGCAGATCGCCTCAACGTTCCCGAGACCGATGTGGTTTCCATGAACCGCCGCATGGCAGGCCCGGATAGTTCGCTTAATTCAGTGGTCAACTTCGACGGCACCGATGAATGGATTGACTGGCTTAAAGATGAAACCCAGGACAATGAAGAGCGACTGGGCGATTTTGAAGAGTTGGTTCGTCGCCGTTCGCTGCTTTCCGGTGCCATTAAGACCCTGACCGAGCGTGAACGCACCATTTTGACCAAGCGACGCCTTGAAGAAAGCCCGTCGACGCTGGAAAACCTGAGTCAGGATTTTGGCATTTCGCGCGAACGGGTGCGCCAGATTGAAGAGCGCGCTTTCATCAAGATTCAAAAATCAGTCAAAAATGCCGTGATTGAACAAAAAATCGCCGTTTAAGTTATAACCCCCCAGATAGCTATTCTTGGCTATCACCTATGCCGCGGAACGAAAGTTTCGCGGCATTTTTTTGGCAGGTGTCGGGGCTCTGCCGGACGTGGGCTTATTCTTCTTCGTCTGGTTTTTCTTCGGCTTCAGCCAGATTGTGCGGCTGCCCTGGCTCCAGGCCGGCTTGTTCGTCAATAAGTGCCGAAACCTCTGGTCCCCACTCTTCTATCAAGGTCTTTTGCTGGTTGCGCAGGCTTTCCACTTTTCGTTCCTGAAGCACCAGTACGAAAGAGCTGATGACCTGCGGTGCCGCCATGAACAGCAGCCACCCGAAGGCGGCGGCACTGTACATAACCAAAAGGGAGAAAATATCGGTGGAAATGTTCAGCCCTTGATTGATGGTGTTCTCACCGCCCCAAAGTTCAAGTATGTATGGAAAGACACCAATGAAGTTAAGGCCAAATACGCAAAATGATGCGCTGTGTCCCTTGGAACGGTCAATAATGACTGCAACCAGGCTGGGCAGCAGGCCAAAAAACAACAGGATCATCGTTGGCAGGGCAATGCTGACCAAAACAACGATCACAACAATCACCCATGTATAGTTACTGCGCGCGCGACCTGCTGGGCCTCCCGGTGCTGCTGGACCTTGCTGTTGGATGATGCTTGACATACTGGTTTTTTAATCGCTTTACCAAGTGCTGAAAATTAATAAAAGGACGGAGCCGGTCATACCAATCAGGATGGAGGCAACCGCCGTGGCCCGCTCTCCGGATTGCAAGGCTATTTTTTCTCGCTCTTCACCGCTGCCGCTTATTTTCTGAATTTCGGCTTCGGCCACGGCAAATTCGGCCTGTGCATCCTTGAAATCATCATTATCGTTGACTTTACGCTGTGCGTTATCAATCAGGTCAAACAAGCCCGGTAAGCTTCCCTGACGCACCAACATCGGTATGGCTTCTTCGATTTCGTGCCGGGTTGAGCGGCTGTGATAGACGCTAATTGCTGGTGTCAGCAGACTGCCAAGCCAGCGCGACAGCCCGTATAAAGATTCCATCTTCAGTCGCCATTGCATTAATGCGAAGAGGCTTAGCATCCCGATTAGTGAAGCTTCTGGAATTGGGTCGCTAAGCGCTTTTAAATGGGGCGCAGTATCGAATTTGAAGTGGGTGGCAACGTAGGCGGCGATGTGTTTGTCCATAGGCCTGGTTTTCAAGTCAATGTGACTTGATATTTCATCCAGGCCTTCCAGAATTCCCTCAACCGAATCAATATATTCACTTTGGATTAAACTACTCTGACACGGCATTGTCCGGTTCAGTTCATAGAGGCATCGCTCTATTCCATATCCCATTTCCTTGATCATGAAGAACGATCTGAGCGTAGAGAAAGATTTTTCAAGTGTTGAAGAATCAGGGCTGTATTCTGGTTGGGATGAAAACCAGTAACCGATAAGATCTCGTGCCATAATCTCGCTTGGGGTTTGAAAATTGTTTTTTCGTGAATATTCAACCGCAATTATCGATGGAAAACCATCTGGCACGAAAGCCATTTGTTTGTAGCGAATGGGCCCTTCAGGATCCAGGCGTATGATTGCTCTGGCGACGATTACATCGTCGCTTCCATCGGGGGTTCCCTGCGAAATATTAGCTGCTGTGGCTATGTCTTGAATGGTGTCTGCCATATACGGGTTTTTCATGCCCTGGCGTAACCATAATTCAAGCTTCTTGTTTTTAATGACTACCGCTGCTTCGGAAACATTTTTTGCCATAGCCATGGCGATGGTTCTTGGTGTTCTGTGTGCATATCCAGCAAAGGTGTATGGAACTGTTGGTTTTGCTGCCGGCTTTCTTTGTATGGGTGTCTTCTTTTGTCCGCCAAGCCAGATATCAACAGCTACAGAGCCCCAACGTTCTGCGGGATCATCTGATAATAGGCCACGCAAGGGTTCAATCATCGATAGAGGAATACGTTCTTTTCCGGATAATGCCTGATATGAACCGCCTTCAAGTTTGGCCATACTGATTTCGTTATCTGATTTTCCGGACCCCGGCTTGTGCCCCAACAGCAACTCAATACATAGCACCCCCAGTGCATAACTATCATCAAGGGTACTGCCGTGGCCGCGACCAGCCGGATCAGCAAGGCCGCGGTCCATAGGCTCGTAGTATGAGGGCTGGTCATAGGCAGGCGGTGCGCTAACACATTCACCCAGCACCAGTTCAGTGTGCTCCTTATCCAGAAAATACAGGTTGTCTAAACGGATGGCCCGGTGCGGAATATCCATTTCCGCTAACTCGGCTAGGGCATGTGAGATTGGTTCAAGGACGCGCTTGCCAAGCTCATACTCATTGACCTTGGGTACCGCGCCTTGAAAGGCATCAATTAACCTGCCACCCAAGGGGCGCTCTAAAATGACCACCATGCATTTTTGGGCCAGTGGTTCCCACTTTACAGGACCGAAATCCACCAGGGCCATCAGCCCCGAAATGGTGATGCTCTTCAGTTCGCCCATGATGCGATTGCGCGACGGCAGGCCCGGCGTGCAGACCAGCGCAAAAAGCGCCCGCGCAGGTTCGCGTTGGTCTTCGGCCATATAGGCCCGCGCCGATGGGGAATCCATTTCGGCCAGGGGCTCATCAGGTTTGATGATAAAGCGGTTTTTCAGCAGTGCCGGGGCAAAATTGCCCATCGCCGCGACTTCCGGCTGTGCTTGGGGTTGCAGCTGCGGCTGGGGCTCAACAACAGGCGCCGATGCCGGTGGCTCGCCCGCCGCAGTGGGCTCTGCAATCAGCGGTGCCAATTCCTCGGTCGGTGCGGTGATCGGCGTTTCGGCCGGATCATCTGTCTGTGGCTTAGCCGTTTCTACGGCGCCATTGGGGGCTTCAGCCATTTCTGCCCTTTCAAGCCAGAGGGCCGGATCATTACCCTGACCCAACAACACAGACTACCCGCGAATCAGGCAGGATTCAACGCCCACCTTGGGATCCCCCTGTTGCGGGCGCTGCGGTGGCCTAAGTCAGTCGGCGAAGGGATCATGGACCAGAATGGTATCGTCGCGTTCCGGGCTGGTGGACAAGATGGCCACCGGAGCCTCAATCAGCTCTTCAATGCGGCGCACATATTTGACCGCCGTTGCCGGCAGGTCGGCCCATGAGCGCGCACCCTGCGTGCTTTCCGACCAGCCTTCCATGGTCTCGTAAACCGGCTCGACGCGTTCCTGATCGCGGGTAGCGGCGGGCAGGTGGTCAAGCGTCTTGCCATCGAGATGATAGCCGATGCAGACCTTGAGTTCCTTCATGCCGTCCAGCACATCCAGCTTGGTCAGCGCAATGCCGGTGATGCCGTTAACCTTGACGGCCTGGCGCACCAGCACGGCATCAAACCAGCCACAACGTCGCGGCCTGCCGGTGGTGGTGCCGAATTCATGGCCGCGTTCGCCCAGTTCCTGGCCCACACTGTCTTGCAATTCGGTGGGAAACGGCCCGGCGCCGACGCGGGTGGTGTAGGCCTTGGTGATGCCCAGTACATAATCGATAGCGTTTGGCCCCATGCCCGAGCCGGTAGCGGCTTGGCTGGCGACCACGTTCGATGATGTGACGAACGGATAGGTGCCGTGGTCTATATCCAGCATCGTGCCTTGTGCGCCTTCAAACAAAATGCGTTTGCCAGCGCGCTTGGCTTCATCGAGCACTTTCCAGGTGGTATCCACATAGGGCAATAACTTGGGCGCCAGATCCACCAGCATATCGATTAGTTCGTGTCGGTTTATTTCCGGCTGGCCGTAGCCCTTCAACAGAGCGTTGTGATGGAACAACATTTTATCCACCTTGGTTTCGATCAGTTCGCGGTCTGCCAGATCACCGGCGCGGATGGCGCGGCGCGCAACCTTGTCTTCATAGGCCGGGCCAATGCCACGACCGGTGGTGCCGATCTTCGCCTTACCCAGCGCTTCTTCGCGGGCCTGGTCGAGGTTGGCGTGCAACGGCAGGATCAACGGTGCGTTTTCCGCAACCTTCAGGTTATTGGGTGTCACATCGACACCCTGTTCGCGGATGTTGGCAATCTCGCTCAGCAGGTTCCACGGGTCCAGCACTACGCCGTTGCCAATGACGGAAAGCTTATCCTTGCGCACAATGCCGGAAGGCAGGATGTGCAGTTTGAAAACCACGCCGTCAATGACCAGCGTATGTCCGGCGTTGTGTCCGCCCTGAAAGCGCACCACAACGTCGGCACGTTCCGACAGCCAGTCAACAATTTTGCCTTTGCCTTCGTCGCCCCACTGCGAGCCGACCACAACCACGTTGGCCATAATGAATAATGTCCCTAATTAAAGTTTCGAAAAATCAGTCGAGCGCCTTTGCTTTTCCACCCGACCATACATGCGAACAACCCAAACGATGGGCCGCTTCGGCTTCGTCTTCATCTGCGTCCAACTGGGCAACCGTTACCCAGCCTTCAGCGCGTAGTTTGCGTGCTGTATCGCGCGGCGTGCCCACAGGCAACAGCATGGCGCGCTCTTCTTCCTTTACGGCTACGGCGCGCATGACGGTATCCATAAACAGTGTCAGGCCGGTGGCCGGTTCTTCATTTCCATTGGACCCGGCAACGTAGCGCCCGCCGCGGCCTAACTCGCCGCGCACCCCTTGGGCAAAAAACGAAAACGTCACGCCGGTATGGTATTCAAAGCCGCGGTTCTCGACCGCATCAACGGTCAGGGTCACATCAGCCATTGCTTTGCTGACGTCGCTAACAACGTCGCCAAGAGCTTCAATCAGTTTTCCGGCTTCGCCCTTCAGCTTTAGTGCCGAAAGTTTTTTTAAGGCACCATCGGCCGGGCCGGTGGCATCCAGCAGATTGCACAGCGTATCGCAAACTTCTTTATCCAGCTCACCTGCCATGGCGCGGGTGCCAGCAGCATCCTTACGGTCGAGGTGCGCGCGCAGGGTTTCAAATATTGTGATGTCCATTTCGGTGTTGGAAATGATGGCACTCACCAGTTGGGGTAAACCAATATCAACGCTTAAATCCACCGCGCCCGCATCACCGAGCGCTTCAATGGCCATGACCATAACCTCGACATCGGCTTTCGGGTCGTCGACGCCGATCAGTTCTGCACCGACTTGGGCGAACTGGCGCTCGGGGCGCAGTTGCGAGCCCTTAACCCGCAGGACCTCGCCGCCATAAGCAAGGCGCAGCGGCCGGGCGGCAGAGCCCAAGCGAGAGGCGGCAATGCGGGCCACCTGCAAGGTCATATCAGGGCGCAGCGCCAACATACGTTGCGATACCGGGTCCTGGACCCGGAAAGCCTCCGCCGACATGGCCTGGCCGTTACCCGATAGCAGGTTTTCCTCAAATTCGATCAGCGGTGGCTTGACGCGCCGGTAGCCCCAGCCGCCAAACGCCGTGACCAGACGCTCCAGCGTGCGGGCCTCAACGGCGGCCTCGGGCGGCAACCCATCTTGCATACCGGCCGGCAACAGGGCCTTGTCGGGAAGATCATTCATCGGGTCAGGTGGCCTTAAAAAAGAGAGCAAAGGTTGGAAAAACGGGTCGGCGACCCCGCCGCGCGTGCCGTGATGGCGTGGCGCATTACACGCCGTGTCTACGCCTTGGTGTGTAGCGAATATCCGGCCAAGGGGCAAGCCAAAGCGGCTTTTTTGGCCCATATCGGGGCCGGAAAGGGGAAAAGGCTTAGGGCAGAGCGATCCTCAGGCCTCCCGGCCCATCAGGCGTCATCGCCCACACGCCGCGCCCGGCGGCACGGCCGTTGGCAAAAGCAACCCAGCTTTGGCGTTTGTAATGCGGCAGCGCGCGGGCCATGGCCGCCAGCGCTGCCAGATCGGGCGCCTCAATGACCAGTAGGGCGCGCCCCGTTTTGTCCCGCGCCGTCCACACCCGGGAATCCGCCGCCGCGTCATCAATTGGCGCCATGGGGCTGGTCGGCAGGTCGCTTTTGTCGAGGAAGGCGTGCACGGCAGCCTTGGTGCCGCCAATAATCAGGGGCTCATTTGCGGGCACACTGCCAATGGCCCCGTCGGCTTTTGATGGCACGGTGCCGGGCGCATTTCCCAAAAGTCGCCTCGATAGGGCTTCAAGCGCCGAAAACCATGCCGGGTCGCTTTCCGGCACGATGAGTGTGGCATTTTGAGCCAGCGTGATATCGCGCAAGATGACCGGGGCTTCGCCACGGCTCAGGCGGCGGAAGATATCGAAATCGGGGTCCACATGAACGGCCGTGACCGGACTTTGGGTTTTAAGGTTAAAGGTCTGCCCGCTGCCTTTCATCATCACCGTTTGGCGCTCGACCCCGGCTTGGGTTGTTATTTCCACCGGCAACCGGAGAAAGAATCCGCGCCCCTTATCGACCAGGCCTTTTTGGCGAAGCGTCAGTTGCACGCCACCCGGTGTGCGTTTGGCCTTGGCCGTCAGGGTTGGCGCACCCCGGCGGGCCACCCATTGGTGAAAAAAGGGCGCGAGGTTAAACCCGGCTTCCTGAGTGAAAGCCTGTTCCAGCTCAAGCCAGCCTGCTGTCTTGAAACGGTTTGTTGTGTAAAAACGCCCCAGCGCGCGCTCAAACACTTCGGTGCCGACTTCATTTTTTAACATGTGGAACACAAACGCCGCCTTGCCGTAGCCGATAACCTGCGAACGGTCGTGTGTTTTGGATCTAAAATTACTCAGCGTGATATCGTCCAAAGGCGAAAGTGCGGCATAGTTTCGCAGCCATTCAAGACGCACATCGCGGGCCGGGCGGGTGCGGTTTGGCAAATCGTCATCGCCATCCACCATATAGGTGGTCAGACCCTCCGCCCAGTTGCCGGTTTCAACTTCAATACCGACGGCGCCACCCCACCAGCTGTGCAGGATTTCATGGGGCAGGGATGTGTTCAAAATAAACGGTAAAGCCAATATGCGCCGATTCATGACCGTCAGGCCGGGAAAGGCAATGCCGATGGGCGCTGGTGTGGATACGATGGTGAATCGCGAGTAAGGATACTCACCAATTTTGTTAGCGAAGTATTTGATGTATCCGGCCGTGGCATCCAGATAGGCCTCGGTGTGGTTCGCCAACTCGGGGTGGAAAGTGGTGTTGATGGTAATGTCACCCGATGTTCGCTCGTTTACCGCGAACGGGCCGGCAATCGGCTCACGGATGCCTTTAATTTCAACACTTCGCGTTTGCGGGTTCAGGCGAACTTCGGCTTCGCGGTATGCATCATCGTGTGTATCGGCCCGCGCTTCGCGCCAGCCCGAAAAAGCGGACAGCACCAACAGCGCCACGAAGAACGATTTAGAAAACAGGGTCATGGCTTCGGGTGTGCCCCTACAGCTGGGAAGCGCGCCACCTTTTCCATGGTTTTGTTGCCGCGGCGTATGTTTAGCGGCAACCAGGTGCCCGGCGCCATGGCCTGAACAATTGCTATCAGGTCGCCGCTATCAGCAACCCTTTGCCCGGCGGCCTTGATAATCACGTCGCCTTTTTTAAGACCCATGGCTTCGGCAAGGCTTGCCTTGGCCACTTCCTTGATCAAGACGCCGCCCTTTCCTTTCTCAATATAAACGCCCAGTTTTGGTTTTTCGCCATGCTCTGCCATGTCCACCGGCCCGGTTCCAAAAACGGCATCGGCAACAACCGGCCAGCCTTTGGTCTTGGGCGCCAGCTCATCGCAATGGCGCAGGCTGTCCCACGGCGAAAGCATGGTGATATCGCTTATCCCCAAGTCTTTAAGTTGTGCCGGAATACCAAAACCGTAATCAACGTGGCCGCGCCCGGCGATGGCGACAACAACACCATCTTTTGTGTTATCAAGCGCCGCCTTGATGGCCTCGGCCATGGCGCGGTCCCAGGTTTGTTGCACGTCGACAAAACGCTTGAAGTCGGGGTTGTCCAGCGTCGGCAAGGCTGGTTTTTTCTTGTCGCCATTATTGCCGTTATCGTGCTCGCCAAAGGACCGGCCGAGCATTTCCACATAGCCCGCTTCGGGCGCTGCCGGGTCACCAACGCCAAGGCGTTTGTCCTTGGCAACCTTGGCCCAGCCATCGGCGCTGACCTTTGCTATCAGGGAACGGTCAACGTTAAGGGCCACCATTGGCACCCGGTTGAGGCGGGCGAAGTGAAACAACGGCAGGTATAGCTCGGCGTCATAGCGCCATACGGTTTCCCATTCACTTTGCTTAAGGAACGCTTCCTCGCTCAGCTCACCGGCGACCCAGCGGTCAAGCGCACCCTGCACCCGGCGGGGAAAGGCCTCGAACCCCAAAACCATATTCGGGTTCTCGGCAAACAACTGTGCCACGGTTTGCGTTTGCCAGCGGTGGTGTGCCGCAATGACGTGGGTTTCACCCAACAGCACCACCCGGTGGCTGGCGGCGCGTGAAATAACATCACGACCGGTCAAGACCGTCCCGTCTTGTGGGTCCAGCCATTGGCCCTGGGCAACGCAGGTGGACTTACCTGTGCCATCTTGCGCCATGGCGCGCCGGGCATCAGTGCCCAGCCCCGAAGTGATGCTCAGGGCTGCACCCAGCAGCAGTGGAAGCGTGAAGGAAAGGGTCATGAGGGCGCTTTCGTGCAATGGCTTGAACGAGGGACAGGTTAGCGGATTGTAACGAACGAAGTGGGGCAAGAATACGGCTTCGTCCCGTTTTGCAAATAACCTATGTTAGATTGGCTTAATGGCCCCGGCCATCAAGGAAAAGCGCACATAAAGGAGAGAGCCCCTGAAAAAGGCTGCAAAAGGCGCCGTCGCCGCGGGTGATGCTCACACCGCCGAGGCGGCGGCACAAATACTGGAAGCGGGCGGTAACGCTTTTGACGCCGCCGTGGCGGCTGCTTTTGCCGCCACCCAGGCCGAACCGGTGCTGGCGTCGCTGGGCGGCGGCGGTTTCATGTTGGCCCGCCCCGAACACGGCGCGCCAACACTGTTTGATTTTTTTGTCCACACCCCGAAGCGCAAGCAGGACGAAGCGTCGCTTTATCCCATCATGGCCGACTTCGGCACCGTGCAGCAGGAGTTCCATATCGGCCAGGGTTCCATTGCCACCCCCGGCATGGTCAAGGGCCTGCTTGAAGCCCACAGCGCATTGGGGCGCATGCCAATCGAAGAACTGGTTGACCCGGCGTGCCGCTTGGCGCGCGAGGGAATCAAGCTTTCGCCCCTGCAAGGTTACATCTTCGAAGTGGTCGGCCCCATTTTCCGGGCGACGGAAACGTGTCATCAATTATTTGAAAGTCCCGATGGTTCCGGGCACCTGATCCGCGAAGGCGAACTTTTAAAAAACCCTGCCCTTGCGGATTTTCTCGAAGCACTTGCCCGTGAAGGCGACGACCTTTTTTACCGTGGTGAAATTGCCGAAACCGTGGCCCGGGACTGCGCCCAGCAGGGCGGCCACCTGAGCCGCGATGATTTCGAGGCCTACAAGGTTCACCGCCGCGATCCCCTGATGGTTGAATACCGGGGCGCAAAAGTATTGACCAACCCGCCGCCTTCCACCGGCGGCCTGCTGATCGCATTTGCCCTGGGGTTGCTGGAAGATGCAGACTTAAGCTCAGCCGGGTTTGGCTCCAGCGCTCACCTTGAACAACTGGTCGAAGCCATGGGCCTGACCAATCAGGCCCGCATCGAAAGCGGGCTGGGCCTCAACGATGACGCCAGCGAAAAATTACTCAACCCGGCTTTTCTGGAAGCCTATCGACAGCAGGTTCAGGGCGCCCCAAGGGCGCACCGTGGCACCACCCATATTTCCGTGGTCGACACCGAAGGCAACGCCGCCGCCATGACGCTTTCCAATGGCGAAGGCTCGGCCTATGTGGCGCCGGGAACCGGCATGGTTTTGAACAATATGCTGGGCGAAGAAGACATCAACCCATTAGGGCTTGGCGGGTGGCCGCCCGATACCCGCATGTCGTCGATGATGGCGCCGTCTATTGTGCTTAAGCGCGATGGCTCCGAGGTGGCGCTGGGCTCCGGTGGTTCCAACCGTATCCGCACCGCCATATTGCAGGTGGTGATGGCGCTTGTGGATTTCGGTTTTTCGGTGGAGGAGGCGGTCTCGCTTCCGCGGGTGCATTTCGAAGGCGGCCTCCTCAATATAGAGCCCGGTTTCCAGTCCGACGCCGTGGTGGGCCTTCAGGGTGTTTATGAAAATAATCGCCTTTGGGATCAGTTAAACCTGTTTTTTGGCGGTGTTCACGCCGTGTCGTTTGACCGTGGCCGGGGGGTGCGCGGCGCGGCACTGTCGGGCGGCGGTGATCCCAGGCGCGGCGGTACCGTGCGGCTGGTTTAACGGCACGCTTCGACTTAAAACGTTTTTCAGTCGTTTTTGGGTAGCCGGTTGCGATATTCCAGGTAAGTGAGGGTGTTGTCGGCCAGTTTCAGGCATTCGCTTGAACGCGCACACGCCGTGCCATCGTCACAGGCCGCCCGGTCATTGCCCACCACCAGATAGTGCGCTTTGCAAAGCGAGCGGGCAAACAGACCACGCACCGTCAATGCATCCTGCGCCGGCCTCTGGCCGGGCGCTGAAGCTGGAAAATTGTCTTTATTTGGCGTCTTTTCAGCCGGAACCGCATTCTGCAGTTTTTCCGTATTGGCTTTCTTGGCTGCAGTTTTCATCAGCTATGCGCTCCATAATTAATGGCGAATCGGCACCGTTCTGTTCCGATTCGGTTCACGAAAGGGGGCTAAGTCCTTCATGCACATATATTTTTTTGATTTTTATGGTTCCCCTTATTAAAAGTATTGGGAGCAAACATCAAAAATTGGTTAACTGTTGGCCCGCAGGCCTCAGGGGCGGCAGAAATGGTGGCTCTGGCCCTAGGGCTTCCCTTCTGTCAACATGCTGCCACCGCGGCCCCGGGGAAATTGTGAAAGGTTTACCGTGTCGGATATCGGACTAGACGAACTCAGGAAAATCCGGCTTCTGGCCGAACTTGATGACAGCGAGATCGCCGTCATTGAGAAGAACTGCAGCCGTAAAACCTACGGTGCGGGCGAGCAGATTATCGACCAGCATTCAGATTCCCGCGACATCTACTTTGTCGTCGAGGGCCGGGTGCGGGTGGTGAATTATTCCATATCCGGACGCGAGATTACTTTTGATGACCTCGATGCCGGCAGTCACTTCGGTGAACTGGCGGCCATTGACGGTCTTCCCCGCTCGGCCAGCGTTATGGCGCTTGATGAAGTCCACATCGCCGCCCTGCCGTCGGAGCAGTTCCAGGATATTATCCTCGAACACCCCACCATTGCGTTGAAGCTGATGAAGCATCTGGCGCACCTGGTACGTAACTCGACCAGCCGGATCATGGACCTCAGTACACTGGGTGCCAATAACCGCATCCATGCCGACCTGCTTCGCCTTGGCCGCAAGGTAACGGAAGACGACGTCTCTGCCGTGCTCAAGCCCATACCGGTGCACAGCGATATCGCATCAAGGGTCAGCACGACCCGCGAAACCGTGGCCCGGGTGATGAACGACCTGGCGCGCAAAGGCATCGTTGAGCGTGGCAAGGATTCGCTGTTGATTAAGGAACTGCAGATCCTAGAAGAGATGGTTGAGGACGTTCGCGGCGAATAACCGCCTTATGCTGAAGCCCGAGCCGGCTTTTGAACGTTATTATTGGCTTGTTTCAGCCGTTTTATCAGAAAAATCATTTTTTTGACCACCGTGATGGCCATCACAGCGCCGGGCCCGGCATTGAACCATTATGGTTGTCAGAGGGCGGTTCTGCCGCCCAAGGAAATGAGATCCAGGGCGAAGAACAGCGGTTTATAGCCCCAGCGAGCGCCACCGGCCCTCCGCTTTGCACTGGTCAAGTTTCTCCTGTTTTTTACCAATTCCCAAAACCTTTGGCCGCCACATTGTTGGCGGCCATTTTTTTGCTCCGTTCGATGATTCCCGGATCGAAAAAATGCATATAAATCGGCTGGATTCTGCCGTTTGACTTGTGCGAGGTATTGCTCCATCATTCCGCCATCCTTCCCCAAAGTGCAGTCTGGGAGGGCCGGGGCTCGATAGCAGCCCCTTGTAAAACCTGCACACTGTAGTGCTCAATCCTGAACCATGAAAACCATCAAACCAAAGGGCCGATATGTCAAAAACCATCCTGATTGTTGAAGATAACGAACTGAATATGAAACTGTTCAATGATCTTCTTCAGGCGCATGGCTACGAAACCGTGCAAACCCGCGATGGCCGTGATGCCTTGGCGCTGGCGCGCGAGCACAGCCCCGACCTGGTGTTGATGGATATTCAGCTTCCCGAAATTTCCGGTCTTGAAATCACCAAGATGCTGAAGGCTGATGATGAGTTGAAGCATATCCCGGTTATTGCCGTTACCGCGTTTGCCATGAAGGGTGACGAAGAAAAAATCCGCGAAGGGGGCTGTGAAGGCTATATCGCCAAGCCCATTTCGGTTCCCAATTTTCTGGAAACGCTTTCAAAGTTTCTTGGTTGAAGGCTTAATCATCAAGAGGCTGAAGGCTCCCAAAGTTTCTTGGTTGAGTCTCCGGTACAAGAACACAACAAAAAGGCCGCCCCAAGGGGCGGCCATTTTGTTGCTTTAAATCCTGGATAGAGGCCTAAGCGGCGCGCGCTGCGCAACCCGCAAGGCCGGGACTACTTGATTTTGGATTCCCTGAACACGACGTGCTTGCGAACCACCGGGTCGTATTTACGCAATTCCAGCTTTTCGGTGATGGTGCGCGGGTTCTTCTTGGCGACATAGAAATACCCGGTGTCAGCAGAGCTGACCATCTTGATCAAAATTGTGCTTGGCTTGGCCATGGTCTTGTTTCCGGCGGTTCTTAAGGGTTAATTCGTAAGGCTTAATCAGGCGGCGAAACATAGCGTTCGCCGAGATTTAGTCAAGTGGTCATTGCCGTGCCGCCGTGGCCCGGGGATTGGATGTTTCAATGGCAGCCAGGTAAGCATCTGATTTAGAAAGGATATTTCTGGCCAGCGCAACCGTTTCCGGGTCATTTTTCAGCGTCTCGGCAGGGCAGTTACGGCGTAAAAGCGCCCGGCGTTCATCAAACGCCTGACCCATTTCCCGCCATTCCCGGCTCTTGGCCTCGCTCGCCCGAACGACGGCCAAAATGCGCTTTTCCATGTCCGGTTTATTTTCCGTGCCTTGAGGCTGGGCGACGACAGCTTTGGTGCATAGCGTTGGCAGTACGCCCAGGCCGTGCAGGGCGTAGCCCGATGGCGCAATCAAGCGTGACCATGTGAGGGTAATTTCACCTGAATTGGGAAGCCGCAGCACGGTTTGCGCTGTGCCCTTGCCATAGGATGTGGCGCCAATGACGACGGCTCGGCCCCGGTCCTGCAAGGCGCTGGCAACAATTTCCGCCGCCGAGGCACTGTCGCCATCGATTAGCACCACCATCGGCAGCCCATAGGTGACGTCAATGCCACCGGCCATGTAATTGTGAAGGGTATCAGGATGCCGCCCACGGGTGGAAACAATGGCGCCATTTTCCAGGAACAAGTCTGCCACGTTGACGGATTGCATGAGCAGGCCACCAGGGTTGCCGCGAAGATCAAGTACCATGCCTTGAATGTGGTTTGATTTGCTGCTCGCCGAAATCTGCCGTAGCTGGTCATGAAGGGTGCTTGCCGTGTTTTTGTTGAAGCTGGATATATGCACCGTCAGGATTTTGCCTTCAACTTCGCTGGTAACGGTTGGCTGAATGATTTGCGCACGCAGGACATGCAAGCTTAAAACCCTGTCCACCGTATCCGTTGCGCGCGCAAGCCTCAGGCTGATGTGGCTGCCAATAGGCCCGCGCAACATCATTGAAACCCATTTCGACTTTCGCTGCCCAATCCGTTCCCCGGCAATGGAAATAATGCGGTCACCGACCAGCAGGCCGGCTGCTTCGGCCGGGGTGTTGTTCATGATCGCCGTTATGGTGACGACGCCATGGTTGACGGTGAAGCTGATTCCGATGCCGCCAAAACCATCACGCCGGGCGCGGTTTCGCTGCGCTTCATCGGGGCCCGCATAGCGGGAAAACGCATCCAGCTCACTGAGCGTGCCATCAAACAGCGCCTGGCTAATCTCATCGGGATCACCATCGTACAGTTCCGGTGAAAAGGTGCGCGCCGTTCGCAGCAGTTCGGTCGTTAATGCCGCCCACCCGGCGATGTTGTTTTTTTCTGGTGGTTGGAAGCGCGCGATTTCGCGTTCACCATAATACAGCACGAAATCGACTTCGGGCTGGAGACGGCGCAGGCGCAATTCCGGGTCGATAACGCCCAAACCATCAATAGCCCCAAGCGCAAGATCGCGCGCCGACACCGTTTCGAGGTAGCGTTCGGTAATGCCTTTAAAACCGGCGTTCAGCAGACGTTCGGTGTCGTCATAGACCAGATCGTCGACAAAAGCCTCTGGGCCTGGCTGTGACACCATGCTTTCAAGCGCGGGCGATGGCATGACCGTGGTGGATACGCAGGCACTAACGCCCAGCGCCACCAAGGCCAGCAGGCCTGAGGTGAAGACGCTTTGGACGGTGCTTTCGCGGTGGTTTTGGCGCCAGAACTTCATGGCGCAAATAATCGCCTATTTTTCCAAAAGGGTCACGTTTTTCAGCCTTGTAGTGCCCTAACCCTTGGGGCCGCTGCGTTGGCGGCGTCGCGATGCACGGGATTTGCCCTTAGGTTTCTTGGGATTTCTGGGCTTACTGGGCTTATGTGGTTTTTTTGTCTGGGCGCCGGTGCCTTTTTTGGCTCGCACGTGCCTGCCGCCACCATCGCCGTCACTGTCGCCATCCAAGACCTGAAAGACCGTGCCGCCGGTAATGGGGTCGGCTTCCATCAGCATGACGTCCACCCGGTCGCCCAGCGCATACCTGCGGCCGCTACGCCGGCCCAGCAGCACATGGCGGTGCTCGTCGTGGTCGTAATAATCATTGGCCAGCGTGCGGATAGGCACCAGGCCGTCAACGCCGGTTTCATCCAGCTCAACAAAAAGACCGAAGCGGGTCACACCGCTGATACGCCCGGCAAAGAAGGAGCCCACTTTTTCCGAAAGGTAAAGGGCGGCAAAGCGGTCCACCGCGTCGCGTTCGGCAACGCTGGCGCGCCGTTCGGTAACGCAAAGGTGCTCGCCCGTTTCAGCAAAACTTTTGTGGTCTTTTTCAAGCCCGCCATCACCCACCTTCAGGCCGCTGACCAGGGCACGATGCACCAGCAAATCCGAATACCGCCGGATGGGCGAGGTAAAGTGGCAATAGCGTTTTAGCGCCAACCCGAAATGGCCGATGTTGTCGGGGCTGTAGGCGGCTTGCGACTGCGAACGCAGCACCACCTGGTTGACCAGGTGGTGGTTGGGCGTGTCCTTGGCTTTGGACAGTATCTGGTTGAAATTGGCCGCCCGTATAACCTGACCCTTGGGCAGGCTGAGGCTGACCGATGAAAGGAACTCGCGCAGGCTTTCCAGCTTCTCTACCGACGGCACATCGTGGATGCGGTACATGCATGGCTGCTTCATGCTTTCTAGCGCCTGGGCCGCCGCCACGTTGGCGAGCACCATGAATTCTTCAATCAATTTGTGGGAATCAAAGCGCGGGCGCATGGAAACGCCACTGACCTTGCCGTCTTCACCAATTTCGATTTTCTTTTCCGGCAGGTCCAGCTCCAGAACGCCACGCGCGATGCGCGCCTTCAGCAACGAACGGTAGGCACCGTAAAGGGGGTCGATAACCTTCTTCTGCAGGGGGGCGGTAATATCGTCTTCAATACCGTCGGCGGCGGCTTGCACCTGTTCATAGGTGGTGCGCGCGGCGGATTTCATCAAGGCGCGGCAGAACCGGTGGCGCGTCAGGTTGCCGCCAGCGTCAATCCACATGTGTGCGGCTAAACATGGACGCTCCTCATGAGGCACCAGCGAGCACCAGCCGTTGGAAAGCGCCTCGGGCAACATGGGAACCACCCGGTCGGGAAAATAAACTGAATTGCCGCGCTTGAAGGCTTCCTCGTTAAGCGTGCTTCCCGGGCGCACATACCACGAGACATCGGCAATGGCGACAATCAGGTGCCAGCCGCCGTCTACTTCCGGGTCGGGTTCGGCAAACACGGCATCGTCAAAATCGCGCGCGTCCGCACCGTCGATGGTAATCAGCGGCGTGGTGCGCAGGTCTTCGCGCTCAACCTCACCCATTTTCAAGGTCGCGGCTTTTGCCTTGTCGGCTTCAGCCAACGCACTTTCGGGAAAAGTGACCGGGATGTCGTGGTCATAAATGGCGATCAATGAAATGGACTTAGGGCCACTGCGGCTTATTTTTTCTTTCACACGGACGCGCGGCAGGCCCTGTCGTTTTCCGGAAAGGATTTCGGCGCGCACAAGGTCGCCGGGAAACAGTTCGACGCCGCCGGTATCGGCGATAAAGAAATGGCTTTTGTGCCGCCGGTTGGTGGAACGCAGTTGCCCTTCGCCTCTGTCGGTTTCCAGATAAACGCCCAGTGTCTCCGTTGGCATCTGGGTGATGCGCCGGATGGTGCGCCCTTCATAGGCTGTGCGCCCATCATCAAGGTCATCAATGCGTTCCAGCTTGGCCAGCACCCGGTCACCAACGCCAAGCGCGTTTGGCCCCTGGCGGACCGGCGCCATGTAAACCACGGGCGGTGGTGTTTGTGCTTCCCACTGCACCGGTTGGGCCAGCAATTCGCCATCGGTGTCGGTGCCGATAACATCCAGCACCGCCACGTTGGGCAGGGTGCCGGGTTCGGCGAACGTGCGTCTGTGGCCGCGCTGGATGGCGCCTTCGTCGGCCATGGCGCGCAGTTCTTTTTTGAGGCGTATTTTTTGTTCGCCGTCGAGCTGGAAGGCGCGGACAATTTCACGCTTGCCAGCCTTGCCGGGGCTTTCCTGAATGAAGTTCAGGATTTCCTCGCGGCTGGGAAAGGGGGCGCGGGTTTTTTTACTCACTTGGGATTAGCCGTCTCAGTCGGCAGCGGAGTCACCGCTTTCGGTGTTCTTTTCCGGGGTCGGGGTGGCATCGTTACCCGCCTTGTTCTTGGTTTTGGGTTTCGTTTTTGTTGCGGCCTTCTTTTTGGTTTTTTTCTTGGTTTTCTTTTTAGCTTTCTTCTTGGCCTTTGCTTTCGTCTTGGTCTTGGTTTTGGTTGTTACGCCGTCCTTCTGCGCCCGGGCAGCCAGCAATTCCAGCGCGCGCGGCAACTCTACTGTGTCGGCGTCTTCATCCTTGGGAATGTTGGCCTGCAAACGGCCGTGTTGCACATAGGGGCCCCAGCGTCCGGTCTTGACCAATATGGGTTTTTTGGTGTCGGGGTGCTTGCCAAGGTCGCGCGGCGGCGTTTTGCCGCTTTCGGCAATAACCGTCACCGCCCGGTTAAGCCCGATGTAAAGCGGGTCGTCTTCCTTAAGGCTGACGAACATGCCCATGTATTTAATGTAAGGCCCAAAGCGCCCGATACCGGCCTCGATCATTTCCTTGGTTTCGGGGTGGGGGCCAACTTCGCGCGGCAGCGCCAGCAGCCCGACGGCGGTTTCAAGGTCCACATCGGAAAGACTTACGCCCTTGCCCAGCGAAGCGCGCCGGGGTTTTTTCTTGGTGCCTTCTTCCTGCTCACCCAACTGCACATAAGGGCCGTAGGGCCCCTTGCGCAGGGATATTTCCAGCTTGTGTTCCGGGTGCATGCCAAGCGCCTTGGGTCCGGCGTCCAGTTCGGCCTCAATGGAGCCTTCTTCCGCCGCGCCACCAACGGCTAGCTGACGCGTGTAACGACATTCGGGGTAGGTGGAGCAGCCGATAAAGGCGCCAAACTTGCCAATCTTGATGGACAATTCACCGTCAGCGCAACTGGGGCAGGCCCGCGGGTTGGTGCCGTCTTCGGTTTTGGGGAAGAAGTGGGGCCCAAGTTCTTCGTTGAGCGTATCGAGCACTTCGCGCACCCGCACTTCCTTGATGTCATCGACGGTGCCAATGAAGGGCAGCCAGAACGCCTCGAGCACTTTTTTCCACTGAACACGGCCATCGGCAACCTCGTCGAGCTGTTCCTCAAGTTCGGCGGTAAAGTTGTATTCCACGTAGCGCTTGAAATAACTGGTCAGGAAGGCAATCACCAGGCGCCCGCGGTCCTCGGGGAAGAAGCGTCGGCTTTCAAGGCGCACATAGTTGCGGTCCTGCAAAACGGAAATGATGCTGGCGTAGGTGGAAGGCCGGCCGATGCCAAGCTCCTCCAGCTTTTTCACCAGCCCCGCTTCCGAATAGCGCGGCGGCGGCTGGGTAAAGTGCTGTTCGGGCGTGACGGCAGAAAGCTTCATCGCCTGACCCTGTTTCATGTCGGGCAGGATGCGCTCTTCTTCGTCGTTGTTTTCCTGTCCCGGCTCATCCTTGCCTTCGTGGTAGAGCTTGTAAAAACCGTCAAACGCCACGATGGAGCCGGTGGCGCGGGCCACGACCTGCATTTCAGCTGTGGCGATATCCACGGCCACCTGGTCCAGAACGACCGATTCCATCTGGCTGGCCAGTGTCCGCTTCCAGATCAGGTCATATAATTTCTGTTGGTCTTCATCGAGGTATTGCGCCACATCCTTGGGCCGGCGTGAAATGTCGGTTGGGCGGCAGGCCTCGTGCGCTTCCTGCGCGTTTTTCGATTTTGATTTATAAACCCGCGGGCTGTCGGGAAGGTAGGCCTCGCCGTACTGGCTGCCGATCAACGCCCGGCAACCTTCAATGGCTTCGCTCGCCATGGTCACGCCATCGGTACGCATGTAGGTAACCAAGCCTACCGTTTCGCCGCCGATGTTGACGCCTTCGTAAAGCTTTTGCGCCACCTGCATGGTTTTGCGCGTTGAAAAATATAATTTACGCGCCGCTTCCTGTTGCAGGGTCGATGTGGTGAACGGTGGCGAAGGGTTGCGCCGGGATTGTTTCTTTTCCACCTTGGCAACGGAAAAGGTTCCGTTCTCTACGGCCTTGCGCGCCGTGGTCGCGGTGGCTTCGTCGGGTAGATCGAACTTGCCCAGCTTGCCGCCTTCGAGGTGGGTCAGCCGGGCGTCAACCAAAATGCCGCCGCCGGTATCAAACTTGATGGGTACCGACCAGTATTCGCGCGGATCAAACAGCTCAATCTCGGTTTCGCGTTCCGATATCAGGCGCAACGCCACCGACTGCACGCGTCCGGCCGAGCGTGAGCCGGGCAGCTTGCGCCACAACACCGGGCTCAGGGTAAAGCCGACCAGATAATCGAGCGCCCGGCGCGCCATGTAGGCGTCCACCAGTTCGTTGTCCAGCTCGCGAGGATGGTTGAAGGCTTCGAGGATGGCGCTTTTGGTAATCTCGTTAAACACCACGCGCTTGACGTCGATGCCCTTCAGCGCCTTTTTGTCTTCAAGGAATTCACGCACATGCCAGGCAATGGCTTCGCCTTCACGATCAGGGTCAGTGGCGAGGTAAAGATGCTTGGCACCCTTAAGCGCATCCTGGATGGCCTTGAGGTGTTTTTTCGACCGGGCGTCCACTTCCCAGTCCATGGCAAAATCTTCGTCGGGGCGCACCGAACCGTTCTTGGACGGCAGGTCGCGGATATGGCCATAGGAAGCCAGGACCGTGTACTCCGATCCCAGGTACTTATTAATGGTCTTGGCCTTAGACGGCGATTCGACGATAACGACGTTCATTTAATATGCCTTACGCATTGAAATACATTACGCAATCAGTGCCACCCGGTTTCCCGGATAGCGCGCCGCGCGTCCCGCCAGCTCCAGCTCGAGAAGGGCTAGCGAAACAACGGCAGGCGAGAATTGGCAGTTACGGAGCAGTTCGTCAACCGTAACCGGTACCACTGAGAGCATTTGGGCAATGGCCTCAAGGGCTTTTGCTGATTCGTTCGCATCCGGTAACGGCGCTATTTTCTCTTTGAATTGCAATGGCTTATGGTCTTCGGCCGGGCCCTGAAAAAGCCCCGAAAGGCCGTCCAGCACATCTTTTGCGCTTTGTGCCAGATAAGCCCCTTCCTTGATCAACCGGTTGACCCCCTCGGCGCGCGGGTCCATGGGCGAGCCGGGCACGGCAAAAACCTCGCGGTTTTGTTCCAGCGCCATGCGCGCGGTGATCAGCGAGCCTGATTTAAGCCCCGCCTCAACCACCACGGTGGCCCGCGCCATGCCGGAAATAATGCGGTTGCGCTGCGGAAAATGGTGCGCCTTGGGTGCTTCGCCCAGCGTTTTTTCGCTGATGACGGCACCTTGTTCCAACAGGCTGTCATAGAGGTTCTGGTTTTCCTTTGGGTAAACCACATCAACGCCCCCGGCGACCACGGCCACGGTGCCGGTTTCCAGCGCGCCTTTATGAGCGCTGGTGTCGATGCCGCGCGCCAGTCCTGAAACGACCAATAGCCCGGCGCGGCCCAGTTCGCCTGCCATGCGCGCGGCCATGGTGTTACCGTTTAACGACGCATTGCGTGCACCGACCACGGCAACGGCACGTTTTCGCAACAGTTCACGGTGGCCCAGCACGCTCAACACCGGTGGCGCATCCTCAGCCTGCGCCAGCAGGGGCGGATAGGCGTCATCAAGGCGGGTGACCAGCTGCCCGCCAATGCGGGTGAGCGCCTCACGCTCACGCTCGGCCTCTGCCATGGTGGCGGGCTTGAAAGTTTTTCCGCCCCGGCCCCCAAGGTTGGGCAAGGCCGCCAGCGCCGCGCTTGCGGTGCCGAAGCGCTCCAGCAGCTTGTAAAAGGTAATCGGCCCGACATTGCGGGTGCGCTGCAGGCGCAGCCAGTCCAGCCGTTCATCATCGGTTATGGTGTTGGTTTCTTCCCCCATGGGGCGAAAGGTTGGTTCAAGATACCGGGACGGTCAAGCCCTGCGGCAAAAGGGCTGGCTATTGGGGGTTATTTCTTCTGGCCGATTTTGGTTTCGGTGCCTTTGACCAAGCGGCGGATGTTGTCCGTATGGCGCCACCACGCCAGCGCTGCCAGCAGCCCCGCCATGAGGGCGACCTGTTCGTTTTCCATCAACAGCGCATAGCCCGGCGCTGCGGCCAGCGCCACCAGTGCGGCCAATGATGAATAGCGGCTCACGGCGGCAACCAAAAGCCAGGTGCCGATGGCCGCCAGACCCACCGGCCAGTGGATGGCCACCAGCACGCCCATGGTTGTGGCGATGCCCTTACCGCCCTTGAATTTCAGCCAGACAGGATAATTGTGCCCCATGACGGCCCAAAACCCGGCGGCAAGACCCGCCGACTGGCCGGGAAACAGCATTTCCATCACCAGGGCAGCGGCCGCGCCCTTGCCCACATCACCGATCAGCGTAAAGGCCGCCGCCGGTTTGTTGCCGGTGCGCAAAACGTTGGTAGCGCCAATGTTGCCGGAGCCAACGGTGCGTAAATCACCGAGGCCAAATAAGCGTGCCGCCACCATGCCGAACGGCACCGCGCCCAAAAGGTAACCGAAGACACCTGCGCCAAGGTGCAGCGCAAACATTTCAGACGTCAGGATTTCCATCATCAGGGGTTCAGCTCAAACACAGTGCGCCCGTCAACCACCGTGCGCAGCACGCGCCCTTGCACCGGGCGGCCATCAAAGGGCGTGTTCTTGGCTTTGGAAAGCAGGTCGTCGGCATCCACCTTCCAGCCGGCATCCGGGTCGATAAGGGCGAGATCGGCAGCGGCGCCGACCTTAAGCTGTCCGGCGTCGAGCCCCAGCAGTTCGGCTGGCCGGTTGGTGAGCAGGCCCAGGGCCGTTGATAAATCCATGTGGCCGTTATGGTAAAGTTCCAGGGTTACCGCCAGCAGGGTTTCAAGGCCCACGCCCCCGGCGGCGGCCTGGGCAAAGGGCAGGCGCTTCAGGTCTTCGCTGAGACCGCGATGGTCCGAGGCAATGGCGTCGATGGTGCCGTCTTTCAGGCCCTCGACAACGGCTTTGCGGTCGGCTTCAGAACGCAGCGGCGGCGAAAGCTTGGTAAAGGTGCGGTAATCACCAACCGCGGTTTCGTTAAGCGCGAAGTAGGGCGGTGCGGTATCACACGTGACGGAAGCGCCGCCGTCCTTGGCGCGGCGAATGGCGGCGATGGCATCGGCGGTGGAAACGTGGGCGAAATGCAGCCGCCCGCCGGTCAGCTGGGCAAGGCGCAGGTCGCGTTCGACCACCAGCACCTCGGCCACGGGGCTGATGGAAGGCAGGCCCAGCCGGGTTGCGGTTTCGCCTTCGTTCATGACACCGCCCTCGGCCATGCTGGCATCTTCGGGGTGCTCAATAATCATCAGCCCGAAGGTTGAGGCATAAAGCAGCGCCTGGCTCAGCGTGCGGGCATTGGTAAAGGCGTGGGTGGCGTCGGTAAAGGCGACGGCTCCGGCTTCGGCCAGCAGGCCCATTTCGGCCAACTCCTTGCCTTCAAGCCCCTTGGTCGCGGCGCCGTAGGGGTAAACCTTGACCAGCCCGACCTTGCGCGCCACCCGGGCGATGAATTCCACCGCCGAGCTGTCATCGATAACCGGGGTGGTATCGGGCAGGCAAACCGCCGTGGTTACACCACCGGCGACGGCGGCGTTGCCGGTGGTGGAAAAATCGCTTCCGGAAATGTGGATGCGCATGTCCACCAGGCCGGGGCATAGCACCTTGCCCTGGCAGTCGATGACCTTGGCGTCTTCGGGCACGCTATCGGTGAACAGGCCGGCGCCGAACTCGGCAATGGTTTCGCCGCGCGCCAGCAGGCCGCCCGTGGCATCAAGGTCGCTGGCCGGGTCAACCAGCCGGGCGTTGACGAATACCGTCAGTGTTTCGTTATCGGGTTGTTTGGCGTTCGTCATCATGAAGCCCCTTCAAACTTGAGGTTGCTGCATAATATTTCCAGGCACGCCATACGCACCGCGACGCCCATTTCAACCTGTTCGCGGATGGCGCTGCGGCCGATGTCGTCGGCAACTTCAGAGCCAATCTCGACACCACGGTTCATCGGCCCGGGGTGCATGATCAGGGCGTTCGGTTTTGCCACTTCCAGTTTTTTGTAATCAAGACCGAAGAAGTGATAATACTCGCGTAAGCTGGGGAAGAAGTTTGTTTTCATGCGCTCGGTTTGCAGACGTAGCATCATCACGATGTCGCAATCCTTGAGCCCCGCTTTCATATCGTAAAACACTTCGACGCCAAGGCGTTCAATGTCGGCCGGGACAAGGGTCTTGGGTGCAATCAGGCGCACCCGCGCACCCATGGCGTTGAGCAGGTGGATATTGGAGCGCGCGACGCGTGAATGAGCGATGTCACCGCAGATGGCGACTTGAAGACCCTGAAGTTTGCCCATGCGCCGGCGAATGGTCAGGGCATCCAAAAGTGCCTGCGTCGGGTGTTCGTGGCTGCCATCGCCGCCGTTAATCACCGCACAGTTGACCTTTTCTGAAAGCAGCTTCACCGCACCGGCGTCGCCGTGGCGCACCGCCAGCACATCGGGGTGCATGGCGTTAAGCGTCATGGCGGTGTCGATCATGGTCTCGCCCTTTTTGATCGAGCTGGTCGAGACCGACATGTTGATGACATCGGCGCCAAGGCGCTTGGCCGCCAGCTCAAACGAGGTGCGGGTGCGTGTTGAGTCTTCGAAAAACAGGTTGATAATGGTGCGCCCTGCCAGCAGGTCGAGCTTGGGCTCATGGCGGCGGTTAAGCTCGACAAAACTTTCGGCGCGATCCAGAAGGAGGGTGATGGCAACGGGCGATAGGCCTTCGATGCCAAGTAGATGGCGATGCGGAAAACCAGAAAAATCAAAAGTTCCGTCGTTCATCAGGGCGTAACCTACACAGAGCGGGTTTTTTTCGCAAGGTTCGATAAAAATAACATTATATCAACAGGTTACAACAATATTATGCGGCCAGCCACATCCAAAACGGCATTGAAGCCATGGCCGCCACGGTTGTGGTGGTGATGATACCCGCCATCAAGGGGGCGTCACCACCCATTTCGCGGGCCATAACATATGACGTTGCCGAACCCGAAAGGCTGGCATACAGCACCACCGCCTCAAACGACGGGCCGCTGAGACCAAGCGCTGCGGCCATGACCCAGGCCAGCGATGGCAGCACGACCAGCTTGAGCACGGTCGCTTTGAGCATGATGGCCATGCCTTTTCCCGTTTTTTTCAGAGGCGCAAAGTCCAGCCCGGCGCCGACGGCCAGCAGGGCGATGGGCAACGCCGCGCGGCCCAGAATATCGAACAACGGCTCTACCAGCGGCGGCAACACGAGACCAGATGCGTTCAAGCCGAAACCAACCAGGCAGCCCAGCACCAACGGGTTTCTTGCCACCTCCAGCGCCGCGCGCGATGGCGTGCGCGCCCCTTCGTGGGCTTCGCCATAACGCACCATGACCATAACGGCCAACAGGTTGGCCAGTGGCACCACAGCGAGGATGCAAAGGGCGATCAGGCCAAGGCCGTCATCACCCCACAACAAGTACGCCACCGCCACGCCAACGTAGGTATTGGGGCGGAACGATCCTTGAAAAAAGGAAGTAAAGGCACTGTCGGAAAGCCCCAGTCGCGATTTCATGGCCAGTGCCAGCAGGGCGGTTGCCAGCGTGGCGCTGAACAAAGCCAGCACCATGGGCCCGACGTTGGCGCCGTTTAAATCAGCCCGGGCGCCACTGACGATCAGCAGCGCCGGAAAAAAAACGTAATAGGTTATTTTTTCTGCCGGTGCCCAGAAGGCATCGTCAATAAAACCGCGCTTGCGCACGCCGTAGCCCAGCAGGATTAATATAAAAACCGGGACCAGCGATTGGGCAATGGCGTTCATGGTTGCGTGCTCCCGGGCGTGCAATCCAGCGCGCCTTGCAAAATGTAGGCGGCGGCCAGTTTGTCCACCACTTCGGCTCGGCGCTTGCGGGTCATGTCTACGTCGCTAACCAACATTCGCTCAACCGCCGCCGTAGAAAGGCGCTCATCCCAAAAGGCGATGGGTATATCCAGCTTTTTATTGAAATTTATGCCAAACGTCCGTGCCGACTGGCACTTGGGTCCTTCGGTTCCATCCATGGAAACCGGCAGGCCGATGACGATGCCACCGACATCGTGTTCGTCAATCATGGCCATGAGCTGACGTGCGTCTTCGGTGAATTTTGTGTGCTTTAGCGCCTGCAACGGGCTGGCTACCGTGCGCGATACATCGGAAAGCGCAACACCGATCGTTTTGGTGCCAAGGTCGAGGCCCATCAGGCGTTGTTCGCCCGTGACACGGGCCTTTAGCTCAGCCAGCTCCATTACCGCCATTGCCCCGGCCCTTTGCCTGATGCCTGAAATGCTCACCCCTGAGGATTAACCCCGCAACCGCCATCTGGCAAGGCGCAGACACATGAAAACACGGCGGTTTCCGCACACGGTTTCACAAGCTGGTTGCCATAGGCGGGGCCAGTTGGTCAAACTGTCCCCCATGATGATCATAACCGAGATTCGATGGGCCCAGCTCACCGCCTGCGCGCTGGCGGCGCTGGTATATGCTGGCCCCGCCCCGGCCCCGGCCCAGACCGACGCCGGCCCTGACCCGACGACCGAGCAAGAGGCCATCGACGCGCCGCCACCCAGCGCCGCACCCGGCGCCTCGCCCGAAGCGGTCAAAAAAACCATCACCGTCATGGGATTTGAGGTGATGGCGCGTACTGGTACCTACCGGGTTACGGCGGATGCCAACGTGCGCAAAGGCCCCGGCACCAACCATGAGCGCGTTGCCGGCGTTTTCGAGGGCGACCGGATCCAAAGCATTGGCCAGGCCGATGGGTCGCCGTGGGTTGCCATTTCCAAGGATGGCGAAACTCTGGGGTATATTCATAATGGCGTCCTGAAAGCGGTGGTGGACGGCACCATCGGCGAGGAAGTGCGCGACCGTATTGTCACCGGCTCCGTGGCCTGCGATTACCGACTCCGTTTTGAAGGACGCACCGCGGTCGAGGGTGCTAATTTTGATACCGCCGATTATGAAATGCTGTTTCGTTGCGCCAACGCCAAACAAAGTACCATTTTTTATGGCCACATGTTCCTGACCGAGGCCCCGGTTGATAGCAGCGGCAAGCGCCACCTGATCAGCCTTGATTTTCGATCCATCGGCGATGGGCTGGAGGAATATCTGACGTCCACTTTCTATTATGATTTCACCAAGGGGGAGATGACGTTCGTGGGTCATTCTTTGCCCAAATACGCCCTGCCGCCAGACGAGACCCAATTCAAAACCTCAACCACCCAAAGCGCCCTGATCGCGGCGCTGGAAACCGCGGTTTCCACGTGGACGCCGGAAGCCTGGAGCGCCCTTTTTAACAAGGAAGACTAGGCCTCAGCGCAAAAGGCGATGGCGGACCTTTTGGCGCGGTTCCCGGCTTGCTCCAAGCGGCGGTGGGTGTTACGTTCCGCGCAGAAATCTGAGAAAACGCCCCAAAATCAACCCCGAAAAGAAAACGGCAAACTGGCCATGTCGCTTGATATTGATACCGTCAAAAAAGTTGCCCACCTTGCGCGCATCCGCGTTGATGAGGCGGCGCTGGAATCTATGACCGGCGAGCTTTCCTCCATTCTCGACTGGATTGAGCAGCTTTCCGAGCTCGACACCGAAGGTGTGGAACCCATGGCCAGTGTGGCCGCCATGGAACTGCCGCGCCGCGCCGATGCCGTGACCGACGGCAATTGTCAGGCTGCCGTGCTGAGGAACGCCCCCGACGCCGAGGACGGTTTTTATACCGTGCCCAAGGTGGTGGAGTAGGCCGGATGACAAAATTAACCGACCTGAGCATTGCCGATGCCGCCGATGGGCTGAGCAAGGGCGAGTTTTCGGCCACTGAGCTGACTGAAGCCCATATTATTGCCATGGAAGCGGGGCGCGAACTTAACGCCTTTATCACCGAGACTCCGGAAGTCGCACTGGAACGCGCTCGCGAATCTGACGTGCGCCGTGGCAATGGCGATGAGCGCGGCGACATGGACGGCATTCCCATCGCCATGAAAGACCTGTTTTGCACAGAGGGCGTGCTGACCACGGCGGGTAGCCACATCCTCGACGGTTTTGTGCCGCCTTATGAATCGACCGTTTCGGCCAACTTGGCGGGCGCCGGTGCGGTTATGTTGGGCAAGACTAACCTTGACGAATTCGCCATGGGGTCGGCCAACATTACGTCTTATTACGGCCCGGTGAAAAACCCGTGGAAAGCGGGCGACGGCAAAGACCGCGTGCCCGGCGGATCCAGCGGCGGTTCGGCCGCGGCGGTCGCATCCGGTATAGCCATGGCCGCAACCGGCACCGACACCGGTGGCTCCATTCGCCAGCCAGCCAGTTTCACCGGCATTGTCGGCATGAAACCCACCTACGGGCGCTGTTCGCGCTGGGGCATTGTTGCCTTTGCTTCCAGCCTCGATCAGGCCGGGCCGATGACCAAAACGGTCACCGACGCCGCCATCATGCTGGGTGCCATGGTCGGCTATGACGCCAAGGATTCAACTTCCGCCAACGTTGCGGTGCCGGACTTTCGAGCCGCCCTCAGCGGCGACATAAAAGGGCTGCGCGTTGGCATACCCAGCGAATACCGCCTCGATGGCATGGACTCGGAAATCGCCGCGCTGTGGGAACAGGGTATCGAATGGCTGAAGGGCGCGGGCGCCGAAATCAAGGATGTTTCCCTGCCGACCACGAAATACGCCCTGCCGACTTATTATATTGTCGCGCCCGCTGAAGCATCGGCTAATCTGGCGCGTTATGACGGCGTGCGTTATGGCCTGCGTGTGCCGGGCGACAGCCTGGATGACATGTATATGAACACGCGTGGCGAGGGTTTCGGCGACGAGGTCAAACGCCGCATCCTTATCGGCACCTATGTGCTCAGCGCTGGTTACTACGATGCCTATTACCTGAAGGCACAGAAGGTTCGCACCCTCATTAAGCGCGATTTCGATAAGGTGTTTGGCGAGGTTGATGTGTTGTTGACGCCAACCGCGCCCTCGGCGGCGTTTGCCATCGGTGAAAAACAAGACGACCCCATCGCCATGTACCTGAACGATGTGTTCACCGTGCCGACCTCGCTGGCTGGCCTGCCCGGCATTTCGGTGCCGGCGGGGTTGAACAAGGACGGCCTGCCGCTGGGTTTACAGTTGATCGGCCCGGCCTTTGATGAGGAAACCGTTTTGCGCGCCGCGCACGTTCTGGAAACGGCGGCGTGCTTTAGCGCCAAGCCGGATGGGGGAGCCTGAGCATGGCCTATACCATCAAGGGTGAAACGGGCGACTGGGAAGTCGTCATCGGGCTGGAGGTTCACTGCCAGGTTATTTCCAATTCCAAACTTTTTTCCGGTTCCGCCACCGATTTCGGTTCCGAGCCCAACACGCAGGTTTCCACCGTTGACGCCGCCATGCCCGGCATGTTGCCGGTGATTAACGAAAAGTGCGTCGAGCAGGCGGTGCGAACGGGTCTTGGGCTTAACGCGCAAATCAATTTGAAATCGGTCTTCGCGCGAAAAAATTATTTTTACGCCGACCTGCCGCAGGGCTACCAGATCAGCCAGTTCGAGCTGCCCATTGTTGGCGAGGGCACCATTATTCTTGACCTGCCCGGTGGCGAAAGCCGCGAGGTGGGCATCGAGCGCCTGCACCTCGAGCAGGACGCCGGTAAATCGCTGCACGACCAGGACCCTCGTCGCACCTTCATCGACCTAAACCGTTCCGGCGTGGCGTTGATGGAAATTGTTTCCATGCCCGATATGCGCTCGCCCGATGATGTTGGTGCATACCTCAAGAAGCTGCGTTCCATTGTGCGTTACCTTGAAACGTGTGACGGAAACATGGATCAGGGTTCCATGCGTTGCGATGTCAACGTGTCGGTGCGACCGGTGGGGGATAGTGAGCTGCGCACTCGCGCCGAAACCAAGAACGTGAACTCGGTGCGCTTTGCGATGCAGGTTGTTGAGTATGAAGCCCAGCGCCAGGTGGAAGTTTACGAAAGCGGCGGCGATGTGGTGCAGGAAACGCGCCTGTTTGATTCGCAGAAGGGCGAGACCCGTTCCATGCGCTCGAAAGAGCACGCGCATGATTATCGCTATTTTCCCGACCCTGATTTGCTGCCGCTGAACATAACCCAGGAATACGTCGACGCCATTAAGGCGACGTTGCCCGAGCTGCCCGATGCCAGAAAGGCGCGCTATATTTCCGCGTTCGGCCTTTCGCCTTATGACGCCGGTGTGCTGGTGGCGGATAAGGAAACGGCGGGTTACTTCGAAGCCGTGGCCGAAGGTCGCGATGCCAAACAGGCCGCCAACTGGGTTATTAATAACCTGTTTGCCGTGCTGACCGACAAGGGCATCACGATTAACGAAAGCCCCGTTTCAGCCGACAATATCGGCAAGCTGCTTGATTTGATCGGCGATGACACCATCTCAAGTCGTATCGCCAAGGACGTGTTTGAGGTCATGGTCGAAACCGGCAGTGATCCGGCGGCCATTGTCGAGGAAAAGGGCCTCAGGCAGATTACCGACACTGTTGCCATCTATGCGGCCATCGATGAAATCATTGCTGCAGGTCATGCAAAACCGTATCACTCTCTTGCTGAA